>DATHOV010000418.1:0-4397 GCA_035484515.1 Lysobacteraceae bacterium | reverse complement strand
GGTCAAACCCTCTTCTGCTCCGATCCAACCCTGTTTCGCCCCGGACTGACCCTGTTCCGCCGCCGTCCAGGGTTTTTCTGTCGCAACCCCGCAGCTTGCGCTGTCGACTTCGGGACAGTACCGATCGATTCAGGGTTGCTCTTCATCTTCTGGTCCAGGCGCGCGCGTCTTTGCCTGCTCCCCTGTGTCCTTCATCAGTCCTGCCCCGCCCTTGCCCATGTCCGCACTCGACTTCACCACAACCGCACAGGAAGGTGGCGGTTCCGCCCGGGAAACGGCCAAGTCGCCCTGACTTGCCAACGTCGGGACCGGGATTGGCTGCTTCGGATGCGGAATAGACCTGCTACGGAGCGGACTGGGTCAAGAACGCAGCGAAGCAAGCCACGTCCGCAGCGATCCATATCTTGAATTCGCTGCGCGATCCGGGCCCTGACGCTGCCGCAACCGCTGTACGCCTTGTGCTGTCACGATCTCAGCAGACCTCAGGTGCCGGACGCGAGGCACGGCGCGGCTTCCGGCAGAGCGATCGCGGCCGGAGCCGCAACAGGACATGCTGGCCGCCTGTCTGCGGTCACGATGGACCGAAGGCAGCCTTCGCGTGCAGGAAAATCCTGCTGTCGCAGCTCACCGGGTATCATCTCGATTTGAAGGGTAGGCACGCCTGTCGATCCCGCCGCAGGACGGCGCCGTGCTCTGGCAAGAACAGACGGGGATCCCGCCATGATCCGATTACTGATCGTCGCCTTCGCGTCTGCAGTGCTCGGCTGCAGCGCATCCGCCGCATCGATTCCGGACTCGGAAGCGTCGAGCCACATCGGCCAGACCGTCACGCTCGATTGCAACGTGGCGTCGATCCATGCCTCGGGTGGCGGCACGACGTTCGTGAATTGCGGCGCGCCTTACCCCAGGCAGAACGCGTCGCTGGTGGTATTCGCCGGCAGGAACGTCGGAAACCTGCAGCAGTATCAGGGCAGGCACCTGCTCGTGCGCGGCACGCTGAAGCTCTACAAGGACAGGCCGGAGATCGTGCTCGACTCGGCGGCGCAGATCCAACGCCCGCACTGAAGACGCGTCGACACATGCCCCCTGCGCCATCGATCGCTTCAGCCCTCCTTGCGGCCGTGCTGGCCTGCGCGCTGGCCACAGGTGACGGCGCCCGTGCAGCGACGGACGTTCCGAGCACCGAGCCGATGGCGGCGCACGACCGCGACGCGCTCTGGAAGGTCGTGGACAACGTGTGCGTACCGGACATGCGCCTGCGTGGGAGCCCTGCGCCCTGCGTCCAGGTCGACCTGCGACATGGCTTCGTCGTGTTCAAGGACATCGCCGGGCGGGCGCAGATCCTGCTGATTCCCACCCGCCGCGTCACCGGCATCGAAGATCCGCAACTGCTGTCGTCCCGGGGTCCGAACTACTGGCAGGCCGCGTGGGAAGCGCGCGGATCGTTCTCGCAGCGGCTCGGGCAGCAGGTGCCGCGCGAAGCGATCGGCATGGCGATCAACTCGGCGCTGGGCCGCACCCAGGACCAGTTGCACATCCACGTCGACTGCCTGCGGCCCGACGTGGTTGCCGTGCTGCGCGCTCGTGGCGACCGCATCGGCGGGCGCTGGTCGGATCTGCCGGTACCGCTCGCGGGACGACGCTATCGCGCTATGCGCATCATGGGCGAAGACCTCGGCTCCCGGGATCCGTTCAGGCTGCTCGCAGCCGGCGATCCGCTCGCGCATGCGGACATGGGGCAGCAGACCCTGGTGGTGACCGGCTACCGCTCCGCGCGCGGGAAACCCGGTTTCCTGCTGCTCAGCCACCGTGCCGATCCGGCTGCAGGGGATCGCGCGCACGGCGAGGATCTGCTCGACCACCGCTGCACGGCGCTGCCGCAGGCGACGCCCTGATCGCCATTTCGATGCCCAGCCGGGACGTAGCCCGTGAAGCGCTTCTCGCAGCGATGGGCAGGATCGCGGATAACGCAGCGATGCCGCGACCTTCATCTCCAACGGTATCCATGCCCTGTCAGACGCAGGCGCTGCGCCACCGCACCACGATCCGGCGCGGGTCGAACGCTTCATGGACAGATCGAGCGCATGCCCCGAACGCGCACACGGTCACAGCCGATGCCACCATCGAGTGAAGGCGTTTCCCTGCGGGCGATGGCGGCGCGCCGGCGCATGGTGGGTATGCGTGGCCGGCTTGGTCGAGGAGCTGGCATCCTGGTCAGTCGAAGCGCTGGACGATGCGTCGGCAGGCGATGAAGCGCTGCTGGCTGGCGAGGCCTGCGCGCTCGCTGCCGGCGATGCAGCGGACGCTTCGTGCGCCGGCGAGGACGCTGCAGAGGCCGGGCTTGCTGCAACGGCAGGCGCCGGCGTGCCGCCATGGGATGCGAAGCGATCGCGCGCGTACAGGCCTCCGGCCACCAGCACCACGGCCCCGGAGGCCAGCGCGAGCAGGCCTTTCCAGCGGCCGCGTTCGACCGTGCGGTCGATGGTTCGCAACACGCGACTGGACACCTGGCGACCGCTGCGGCGTTCGATCGGATCGAGCGCCTGCGCCATCTCCTGCGCGTTCCGGTAGCGCGCATCGCGCGGCTTCGCCATCGCGCGATCGATGAAGGGCTGCCAGTGGCGCTTGCCCTGCGGCAAACGCGGGATCGGGTCCTGCGCATGCATCAGCGCGAGCGCAAGCCCATCGGACGCGTCGTAGGGCAACTCGCCGGTGAGCAGTTCGTAGGCCAGGACGCCGACGCTGTAAAGATCGGCACGGCCATCGACCACGTCGCCACGCGCCTGTTCGGGTGCCATGTAACCCGAGCTGCCGACGGCGAGTCCGGCGGTGGTGATGCGCGCGTCTTCCGATTTCGAGAGCGCGATGCCGAAGTCGGCGAGCATCGGCCGGTCGTCCGCATCGAACAGCACGTTCCCGCGCTTGACGTCGCGATGCACGATCCCGCGCGCATGCGCGTATCCGAGCGCCGACAGCAGGGAGCGCAGCACCTCCACGATGCGCGTTTCGTCTTCGCGCAGGTCGCGCTGCGTCAGGTCGCCGCTGCCGAGATACGGCATGACGTAATACAAACGCCCGTCGCCGGTGCGACCGACTTCGTAGATGGCGACGATGTTCGGATGGCTGAGCCTGGCGATCGTGCGCGCCTCGTTCTCGAAGCGCTGCCCGGCGATTCCGTCGGCCAGCGCATCGCCTTCCATCACCTTGATGCTGACGGGGCGATCGAGCGATTCCTGGGTGGCCAGGTAGACGGTCGCCATGCCGCCGCGACCGAGGCGCTTCTGGGTGCGATAACCGGGGATGCGCGGAAAGCCCGCATCGGCGCCACGCGACGGCACGGCAGCGTCCTTGGGATCCGAAGGCATGGCGGGATCGTGCATGGGCGTGGCGGTCGGTGATCGTCGTGGACAAGGGCGCGGATCAGCATACGCCAGGCACCACCCGATGCTGCAGGCAGGCCTGGCGCGCTGCATCGCATGTCGATGCTCCGATGCATCGACATGCGTCGCACTTCAGAAAGCGTTCAGCCCTTCACCACCTGTTTACATGCAGATAGCGAGGCCTTAACCGCCTGCCGTCCATGATCGACCCATCCTGTCTTGCACGGGATTTGGCGAAAGGGACGCGCCAAGCAGGAAGCACTCCATGCCGGATTGTTCCCCCGAATACCGGCACCAACGCAGGAGATCGACATGGGACAGCAGCAAAACCATCCCTCTCAGAGCGGCAATGCGCACAGCACCGTGCGCACTCCAACCGGCGACGCCCGCATGGATGCGGATCAGGAAAGGAACCTGAAGAGCCAGAAGGACCAGAAGGAGCGTCTGCCTGGGCAGAAGCCGAACAACGTTACTACCGACAAGCAGCATCAAGGCAGGCCGGTCTCGTAACGCCCATTCGCCCGTTCGGCTGATGGAATCGGGTTCGCGTTGAACCCGATGCACGCCCGCGATCCCTGTCGCGGGCGTGCTTTTATATGCGACGTCATTGGACGCATCCAGTGGCAACGATCGCGATCAGAAGAAACCTGGCGACTCGACGAGGCTGCGGGCGCCTTTGGCGCCCACAAGCACGGTCCCCTTTATCGGATGCGATCGGGTCTTACCAACTGAATCCCACGCCAGCGTTCACGCTGTTCTCGCTCTGGCTGAACGCACCACCGATCGACCAGCTCGCGCGGTTGCTGTCGAAGGCGTGCTGGAAACCGACCGCAACGGCTCCCTGGCCGCTCAGGCCGCCCACGCCGAGGCCGAACCGGTTGGCACCGGCCAGTCCCGCCGTGTTCTGCGCCAGACCAGCGAATGCCGCACCCATCGCGCCGATGCGGCTGATGCGCTTGTCCTCTTGCGAGAACTCCTGGTTCACCTGGTTCTCGAAGCTGTTGAACGAATCGTCGA
>DATHOV010000417.1:0-8590 GCA_035484515.1 Lysobacteraceae bacterium | reverse complement strand
CGCATTGTCATCATTCCGTCATCGAGCTTTACGAAGCTTGATGGTTGACGCCCGACCGTTTGGCCATGTCGTTGCAAAACCTGCCTGCAATGCCTCTGCTCGGCCACGCTGCCCTGCCCAGCGCCGCTGACCTGTGCCGGTCGGTGCCGGTGCTCGCGCCGACGGATACCAATGCGAAGGTGCGCGACCTGTTCGACCGGCATCGCGACCTCATCAGCCTGCCGGTGGTCGATGGCGGACAGCCGCGCGGCCTGATCAAGCGGCATGTGTTCCAGT
This sequence comes from Lysobacteraceae bacterium, assembly GCA_035484515.1. Taxonomy (GTDB): domain Bacteria; phylum Pseudomonadota; class Gammaproteobacteria; order Xanthomonadales; family Xanthomonadaceae; genus SZAS-103. Next base: position 8,314 of record DATHOV010000417.1, on the reverse strand, counting down.
CCGAGATGTCCAAGCAGTTTCGCCTGGAACTGTACGAGCGCAAGAGCTGCGTGGCCTTCATGGACGAGCGGCCGCTCATCGTCGATGCGGACACGACGATCGAGCGCACCGCGATGCTGGTGGCCGACAGCGTGACCAACGCACTCGCCGACGGCTTCCTCGTGGTGCGCGAGGGCCGCTTCCTCGGCGTCGGCTTCGGCCTCGACCTGATGCGCACGATCGCCGACCTGCAGGAGGCCAAGAACCGCCAGATCCTGCAGAGCATCGACTATGCGAGCGTGATCCAGCGCGCGATGCTGCGGACCTCGCAGGAAACCCTGAAGGCGGAGCTGCTGGATGCGACGATCGCCTGGGAACCGCGCGACATCGTCGGCGGCGATTTCTTCCATTGCGCGAAGTTCGACCACGGCGTCTTCGTCGCGATCGCCGACTGCACCGGGCACGGTGTACCCGGCGCGTTCATGACCCTGATTTCCTCCTCGTGGCTGGCGCAGGCGCTCGAGCGCGACGGCCCTTCCGACCCGGCGCAGTTGCTCGGCACGCTCAACCGCAAGATCAAGCTGTCGCTGGGCCAGGTCGAATCGAGGATCCCCGGCGAGCAGTCCGACGATGGCCTGGATGCGCTGTTCCTGTGGCTCAACCTGCGCGACGGCGTGCTGACGTATGCCGGCGCACGCATGCCGCTGCACGTGCTGCGCGCCGACGCGGATGCGCCGACGACGCACGAGACCGATCGCATCGGCGTCGGCTACGTCGCCACACCGGTCGACCACCGCTGGCAGAACCGCACCCTGGCCGTGCAGGCGCGCGACCAGATCCACGCGAGCACCGACGGCCTGACCGACCAGATCGGAGGTCCACGCAACATCTCGTTCGGCAAGCGCCGCCTGCGCGAGTTGCTGGTCACCACGCGCGCGCTGCCGGCACGCGAACAGGCGAACGCGATCCTGCATACGCATCGCGAATACCAAGGCCAGCGCCGGCGCCGCGACGACCTGTCCCTTTTCTGCCTGCACGTGCCATGAGACCCTAGTCCATGAACTATTCCGAATACCGCGTCTTCTCGGATTTCGTCGCGCAGCGCAGGATCGTCTTCTACTACTACGGCTATTTCTCGCAGACCATCATTTCGGCGATGGCCGATACCGTCAAGCTGAGCATGAAGCAGGCCGACACCACGCCGACGGCCAAGCGCAAGCTGTTCTCCTGCTTCGTCGAGATGGCGCAGAACATCATCCACTATTCGTCGGAATCGCTCACCCAGGCAACCCGTGACGAAGCCGAGATCCGCCAGGGCGCGGTCTGCATCGGTCAGGCCGGCGAGCGTTTCTATCTGCTGTGCTCGAATCGCGTGGCGGCGCACGACGTCGCGCCGTTACGCGAAAAACTCGAACCGCTCAAGACGATGACGCTGGAGGAAATCAAGCGCGCCTACCAGGACACACTGCGCGCCGAACAACCCGAGGGCAGCAAGGGCGCGGGCCTGGGCTTTCTCACCGTCGCCCGCGACGCCAGCGAGCCGCTGGAGTTCGTGTTCGCCCCGCTCGGCCACGACGATGACATGATGTTCTACCTGAAGGCGATCGTCTGACATGAGCGATGCAACGATGGAAAATCTGTACCTGGCCGCCACTGCGGATTCGCCGGAAGTGGACTTCCGCTTCGACGCACACCATCTCGTGCTGCGAGGTGAGTCTTATCCGGAGAACGCTGCGGCGTTCTATGCCGACATCATCAAGCGACTCAAGGACTACCTCGCCGGCTGTGGCGACGGCACGACGGTCACGGTCGATGTCGCCCTGATCTACTTCAACAGCTCGAGCACGAAGATGCTGTTCGCCCTGTTCGACGCCCTCAACGCCGCTGCCGAACGCGGCGTGCGCGTGGTGCTCAACTGGCACCGCGACCCGGAGGACGACACCATCGGCGAATTCGGCGACGAGCTGAGCGGCGATTTCACCGCGCTGGAATTCCACGACCTGCCGACCACGAGTTGATGGCCGACAACGATCTCTTCGAAGCCGAGGAAGCCGAGCTGCGCACGGCGACGGACGTGCACGCGAACGACGCGCTTCCCGCGGGCAGCTACCGCGACGCGCTCGGGGCGCTGGTCGTCCACTTCCGCCGACTGGTGCGCGAGACGCGGCGGGTCATCGTGCACAGCGACCGTCAGGAACGCGAGCTCAACGCCCTCAACGCGAAGCTGCGCCAGCTCGCCGCCGAACTCGACCATAAGGCCACCCACGATTCGCTGACCGGCGCCTTCAACCGGCGCGCGGTGATCGAACGTACCGAGGCGCGGCTGCGGACCGAGAACATCGCCATGGTCGTGCTCGACATCGACCACTTCAAGCGCATCAATGACGAGTACGGCCATCCGGCCGGCGATGCGGTGATCGTGGAACTCGTCGAACGGCTGCGCGAGGTGGTGAGCGAGCACGGCGAGATCGGACGCGTCGGCGGCGAGGAGTTCACCGTCGTGTTGCCGCGCCTGGACATGCACGAGGCCGCTGCGCTGGCCGAACGCATGCGCGCGCAGGTCGCCGCGAAGCCTTTTGCCGTGCCGCAGGATCGCCATGTCACGGCCAGCTTCGGCGTCAGCCACGCCGCCGCCGGCGGTTCCTTCGGCGATGCCTACGCCCGCGCGGATGCGTGCCTGTACGAGGCCAAGCACCGCGGCAGGAACGCCGTGGTCTGCCACGCGCATGTCGGTGAAGGCGACGCCTGACGACGCGTCTCGCGCGACGGCATCGACAGCGCACGCACGCTTCCGCTACTGTCCTTCCTGCCCACGCGCGGGCAAGTCCTGGAGGACGGCATCGATGAAGAAGGCACTGGCCACTCTGCTCGTCCTCGCCTGCTCCGCCTGCGCGACCGAACCGCCGCAACAGTCATCACCGCAGAACGCCGATCGGGCGCACGAACAGGTCACGGCAGCGCCTAAACCGGCGACCCAGGCGAACGGCATCGCGATCGAGAAGGTTCCGACCAGTGTGCCGCAGGCCGGCCTGCTGATGGGCGCGGTGCCGCCGGGCAGCGCGCTCAACTACGACGGGCGCGCGATTCGCATCGCCGCCAACGGCCGCTTCGTCCTCGGCGTGGCGCGCGAGCAGACCGGATCGCTGGTGCTCAACCTCACCACGCCGGACGGCAACTCGCGCAAGCTCGTCATAGCGATCACGCCGCGCACCTTCCCGGTCGAACGCGTGAACGGCGTGCCGGAAAAGACTGTGAATCCGCCGCCCGACATCGCCGCCCGCATCGAGCGCGAGCAGGCCGAGGTGAATGCTGCGCGCGTTCGCGACGACGACCGTACCGATTTCGACACGACCTTCATCTGGCCGGTGAAGGGACGCATCAGCGGCGTGTTCGGCAGCCAGCGCGTCTACAACGGCACCCCCGCATCGCCGCATTCGGGTGTGGACATCGCTGCGGCGAAGGGCACGCCGATCCATGCGCCTGCCGGCGGCATCGTGACCTTCGCCAATCCCGACCTCTACCTCACTGGCGGCACCGTAGTGGTCGACCACGGCCACGGCGTGAGTTCGAACTTCCTGCATATGAGCCGCATCGACGTGAAGGTGGGCGACCGCGTCGAGCAGGGCCAGGTGATCGGCCTGGTCGGCGCGACCGGCCGTGCGACGGGCCCGCACATGCACTGGGGCATGAACTGGTTCAACGTCCGCGTGGACCCGCAGCTGCTGATGCCGCCGGGCGACGCGAAATAATCGCGACGAAGCCGGCTATTCCTTCGGCTTCGGCGGCGAGCGCAGCAGGCCGATCACCATGAAGGCCACCGCGCCAGCGCCAAGTACCAGGACGCCCCACAGCAGCCACGTGCGGCCCTGCGCCGCATCCCAACCATTCAAAGCCGCCTCGCCGGCGGACGCCCGCATCGGGCCGTGGCCGATCGTCGGCGGCTGCCATTGCGGACCGTAGTGCGTGCGCAACTGGCCGATCAGCGCCTCGATCGGGAAATCGCCACGATGCGCGCGCTTGCTGCCGGCGACGATCGTGTACGGCGCGCGGCCATGGGTCAGCACCACCCAGGTCTCAGGCCGGTAGTCGAAACGCAGCTTCGGGGTACGCGCGACGTTTTCGTCCTGATCGGGCTCGATGCGCCATTCGCGCGCACGGCTGGCGTCGACTTCCATCGGTTCGGCATCGAGCACGACACCGGCACCGCGCAGGCGGAACGCGGTGTAGTCGCCGATGCTGCGCCAGTCGTTCTCGCCCTCCTCGCGCGCCGACACGCGGAAGTGGGCGACGGCGTTGTCGTCGGCGAGCGCGATCGACAGTCGCTCGACTTCGACGCGCGCCGGCAGCCGGTAGATGAAGGCGTTGCCGTCGCGACGCACGAATCCGGCATCGATCGAAGCGCGCGCCGGTTCGCTGCCCGCCTCGCGCTGCAACTGGTGCACCGCCGACACCGGGAGCGGCATCGAGGCATGCACGCGCAGATAGGTCGCCTGCTGCGCGGGGAATTCCACCGTGCGGCGCAACAGGTAGGCACCGTGCTGGCGGAAGCTCGCCAGCGGCGCATTGCTCGCCACCGGATGCCAGTCCTTCAGGTCGTCGCTTGCCTCGACCTCGACGTCCGCGCTGAAGTCGGGCGTGTCCGTGGCGAAGTCGAAGGCGATCGCCTCGATCAGTCGGTCCTTCGCACGCATGTCGACCAGCAGATCCTGCGTACCGGTCTTCGGCGCACCACTCGACGCCGCCGACAGCGTGGAATCGAGCGAGAGCGAACCATCGGCCGAACGGTTCACATGCAACTGCAGGTCGCCATTGGCCGGATCCGCCGGCTGCGCGGGCAATGCGAACCAGACCGCGTCATGCCACTTGCTCGACGGCGCGTCGTAGGCGGCCGGCAGCGGGCCGAAGGCGAGCTCCTCGCCGTCGGCATTGAAGGCCGCGACATCCGACAGGTCCTCGCGCGTAGCCTGCCGGTAGATGCCCTCGTCCAGCGCGATCGAGTACGCGCCCTCCTGGTTCGTCGACACCGTCCACTGGCTGGCGTAATCGGCGGGCGTCGCCGCAGCGACGCTCGCGCCCAGCAGCAGTCCCGCGAACAGTGTGCGGATTTTCATCGTGCAGACCTTCATGTCGTCTCCAACTTGTCTTCGCCCGCCGCATCCGTCGTTGGTTCGCCAGGCCGCTTCGGCGGCGCTGGCGCGATATAGCCCACGCCCATCATCAGCAGACCGACCACCACGAAGGAAGCGATGCCTGGCATGTCGCCCATATAGTGGCGATCCACAGCGATCAACTTCAGCAGCACCACGCCCATCAGCACCGCCCCGCCGATCCACAGGCGACGATCGCCGCGCTTCGAGCCCGCGATCCACGAAGCCACGCCGAGCAGGCTCCACACCAGGGTCAGCGCCATCTGGCTCACGCCAAGGTCGAGGATGTCCATGCTCCACGCCACGCCATGCCCGTCCCAGTGATACACGGTGCGCAAGGTGGCGGATGTGACCAGGGCGAATCCCGCATATGGCCAGAACTTGCGCAACACCAGCAGTTTTCCCTCGCACAGCCCATACAGCAGCGCGAGGATTGCCAGAGCAGACAGATCGATCGGATTGAGCAGCGGCAGGTATCCGATCGGCGCGACATCGCCCTCCGCGAACAGACTGGCAAGGAACGCAATTCCGAGCAGTACGCCGGCAGGAGCAAACCAGCCGATCCGATAGTTCGCAAAGAGTTCCGCGCGCGGCCACGCGAGGACATTCGGCCGGCGCCAGAGCACGAACGTCGCGAACACCAGAGGTGCGAAGCTCATCGCAACGTCCCACCCATTGGCCAGATGCCATGCCTCGGCCAGATGGTCGGCCTGCACGCTTGTGGCGAGCACGAGCGTCCACAAACCCATCAGATGCGCCAGCGCCATCGAACGCGAGGACTCGGCGCGTGTGCTCCACAACGCCCAGCCGAGCGCGAGGACGAATGCCGCCCACAGGACCATCGCTTCCGGCGCAAACGGGCCGCCAAACCGGTGGTCGTAGCCGAACACCGTAGGCAAGGCGAGCACGGCGCATAGCGCGATCAGCCGACCCAGGCGCGACCACGGCAACCAGGCGCGCAGGACCGCAGCCAGGAGGATCGTCCCGGCGAAGTAGCCCATCAGGTAGCGCCAGTCACCGATCCCGAGCGTCTCCTCGAGATTCGCCTGCGTGGCTGCAGCAACCAGCCACCAGATCGTCGACCAGATGAACAGGACGGACGGCAGGATACGGATCGGCCGCAGGCGGTCGTGGACGAAGTTGAGCGCGTATCCACCGATCGCAATCAGCGCCGCACCCAGCCAGACCGGATTGAGCAGCAGCAGGTCGGCGTGCGCATTCAGGCTCGGTCCGTTGAACTCGCTGAGGATGTAAGCGCCCGCCGCGAGCAGTTGCAACGCAAGACCTGCGAGCCACGGGAAGGTCCGGTTCTGGCGTATGCCAACCCAGGCCACACCGGCGCCTTCCAGCGCCCACACCGAGGCCGTGGTGCCGGCGGAGAAAGCAAGCGGCACCGCGAGGGTGGCGAAGGTCAAGGCGAGCGCTGCATAGGCATCGGTCAACAACCGCTCGTCACGGCGACGACGCAGCCAATAGACGAGTCCCGAATACACGACCGCTACTACCAGCGCGCTCATCGCGAGCCCTATCCGATCGTCCTTCAGCAGACCGGCCTGCAGCGGAAAAGCGAGCAACGGCGTGCCGAAAACGAGCGTGCCGTCGACCCATGGGCGGCGATGTTCGGTCTGGCGGATCACGTACAGCAACCCGATCGTGACGTAGAACACGAAGAACAGGATCAGGAAAGGCTCGACCGTCGCGAACAGCTCGGGCGTATAGAACTGCGTACCCCAAGCGGTGCCGACGCCGAAAGTGAAGGCGAAGCCGATCAGGTTCAGCAGGCGCCAGCTGCGTTTCCACGACACCCCGAACACCGCCGCGTTGAGCACCGCGTAGTAGGAGAACAGGGCGACATGGTCGTGGCTGCCGGTGGAGATCAGCACCGGCGCGAGATAGCCGCCGAGGAAACCGAGCGCCGCCAGTGCGATCGCATCCTGCAGCACGGCCAGCAGGGCCGATCCGGCGACAAGCACAACCACCAGCGCGAACGCCGCCATCGGCGGCAGCAACGCATAGAGTTTGTAGGCAGCGAACACCGTCATCATCATCACGCCCAGCCCACCGCCCTGCAGGCTCAGGCCGAAGGCCGGACGACGCTCGCGCTCGCGCCAGCCGAACAGCAGACCGGCCAGGCCGGCTCCGCCGATCAACGCCAGCCGCACTTCGATCGGCAGGGTGAAGTAGCCCTGCGCGACTGCATAGCGCAGCGCCGCCGCGATGCCTACGAAGAACACCAGAACGCCGACCTTGACCGGCACGTTGCCTTCGGTGAACCAGCGCTTGATCGTCGCCGCCAGTTTCTCCACCAGGCCTGGTTGGTGCGGCGCACGCGTGGCAGGTGCGACCTCCGGAATCGCCAGCGGTTCGACCGGGACCGTTGCCTGCACTGGAGAAGACGCTGCCATCGGCGCAACGTCGGCCGATTCTGGCACCGCATCCGGCATCGCCTGCGATGCATCGATGTCCGCGACCACGGCGGCTGCAGGCTGCACGAACGGCTCGGCCACTACCGGTCGGGAGGTGGCTGCCGGAGCCGCGGCGGGTGTGGGCGCAGCGGGCTCCTGGCGCACGGGTTGTGCGACGACCGCCACACGCGCCATCGCCAGTTCCCTCTCGACGACACCCAGCCGGCGCCGCAACTGCGCCATCGAACCCGTCAGGAACGCGCCGAAGAAACCCAGCACCATGCCCAGCAGCCAATGCTCATCGGATATCGCCAGGCCGAGCAAGGCGCCGATCAGTCCCAGTACCCAATTCATGCAGCCGATCCCCGGATATCGGAAGTCTGGGGCAATGTCGCACGAAACTGCCCCGCTTACGCATCGGCCCGGCGAAGTCGCCAGCCTTGCGACCGACGGGATATTCCGACGCTACGATCCGGCCAACGGTTTAGTGGGCCCGCTTCGGCCACCGCGCCTGTGCTACCGCAGCGCCATGCACCGATCAGTCGGGCAAGGTGCTGACCCGGTCGCGCCCATCGCGCTTGCTCACATACAGCGCGCGGTCGGCGCGCTTGATCGCCGCATCGAACCCCGCGAGGCCATCCTGCAGTACCGCGACGCCGATGCTGATGGTGATACCGATGTCGACGCCGTTGCAGACGATCGGTTGCGACCCGATCGCATGCCGCACGCGTTCGCCCATCGCGCTGGCGTCCGCGACGTCCAGGTCCGGCAGGCCGATCACGA
>DATHOV010000416.1:0-4423 GCA_035484515.1 Lysobacteraceae bacterium | reverse complement strand
GTAGTTGTCGAGTCCGTCCTCGTACAACATGGTCGAGATGGTCAGCGCCTGCGCAGCCTGATCGCTCGCCTCGCGCTGTTGCCCCACCTCGGTCGACAGACGTTGCGTCAGGCTCAGCCCGTCTTCCACTTCCTGGAAGGCGGCCAGCACGGTCGCCCGATAATTGTCGCGCGTCTGCGCGTATTGCGACCAGGTGCGCTGCAGCTCGGCCCGGCGCAGGCCGCCTTCGAACAGCGGCAGCATGGCCCCCGCCCCGATCGACCATAGGCTATTCGGCAAGTCCGCCAGACGGAACGCGTTATCCTCAAATCCTGCCGTTCCGCTGAAGGTCACATTAGGATAGAAGGCGGCCCGCGACACGCCGATCGATGCGTTCGCCGCGGCCATCTGCCGTTCCGCGCTCGCAACGTCCGGCCGACGCTGCAGCAATTCCGAGGGGACGCCGACGGGAAGCTCCGGCGGCGTCAACCGGAACTCGTTCGCCGGCGGGACCCTGAAGCCGCTCGGCATCGCCCCCACGAGCACGGCCACCGCGTGCTGCATGAGATCGCGTTGCAGATGGGTCTCGGTCTCTTGTGCTTGTGCCGAATCGAGCTGGCTCAACGCGCGCGCCAGATCAAGGCCGGAAGCGATCTTCCCCTCCGAGCGCAGGCGCGCCACCTCGACCGCTTTCTGGTACGCGACGATCGACTGGCGCAGCACCTCGAGTTCAGCGTCCAGACCGCGCACGGCGACATAGTCGTTCGCGAGCTCCCCCTGCAAACTCAACCGCGCCATGGCCAGGTCCGCGGCGCTGGCCTGCGCAAGGCGCTTCTGCGCGTGCGCGCGGTTGCGTATTGCGTGCCAGAAATCCGGCTCCCACGATGCCGCTGCCCCGATCTGGTTCGAGGCCTCCTGGGTCGGTCCGCCGCCGCTGCTCGCGCGGAACAGACGATGCGCGGATTCCTTGTTTTCCGACACCAGGGCCTGCGCACCCACCTGCGGATAGAGGGCCGACTGCGCCTCGGCCGCCAAGTCGCGTGACTGAGTGTAGGCTTCCGCAGCGGCCTCGAGCGTCGGGTTCTCGCGCCCCAGTTGCTCTTCGAGCTGGTTCAGCTGCGCGTCGCCCAACATCGTCCACCAGTCCCCGCGCGTCGGCAGCACATTCTCCGGGTGGGCCGCCCGGAACGGACCGCTGCCCTGGTAGGCTTCGGGCACAAGGTAATGCGGCGGATCATAGACGGGCGCCAGATCACAGCCCGGCAACAGCGCTGCTCCGAGCAAGGTGATCAGTGCTGCGCGACGCGGCCTCATGGTGTGGACGCGTGTCCATCGCCGCTGGCGGAGCCCGGCGGCGGAGGCGGCTCCGGCAGCGAATGCAGCTTCTGCTTTGCCGCACCGTAGCCGGGCGCCGGCGTTACAGGCTGCACCGACTGGCCTTCAAGCAGGCCTGCCGGCGGATTGTTCACCAGCCTGTCGCCGGACTTGAGACCGCTCGTGACTTGCACGATCTGTCCCAGATTTTGTCCGAGCGTCACGTCGTGCAGGTGCACGCGGTTCGCAGGGTCGACGATGGCCACCTGCGTTCCCGCCGCGCGAAAGATCAAAGCCTCCTCAGGCATGGTCAGCACATTGGGATCGGACGGCACCTGGAATTGCACGTCCACGTACGTGCCGGGCCACAGGGCGTGATTCGAATTGTCGACCGTGAGCTCCGTCACCGCCGTGCGCGTGGTGGGGCTGAACGCCCGCGCCGTGGTCAGGAACTTCGCCTCGATGAGTTTGCCCGGCTGCGATGGCAGATGGATCGTCGCGGTGAGGCCAGGCCCCAACTGGTCCGCATCGCCCTGCGGTACCGACACGAACACCCGCATCTCATGCACGTCCGCCACGGTAAAGAGCTCCGTCGAGCTGCCGCGGGCCGATACGTCGCCCCCCGCCGCGTTGACGTAGCTGCCGACATCGGTGAGGCGCGCCGTGACCACGCCGTCGAAGGGCGCCACCACGCGTTTGAATGCCTCGAGCGCCGCATAGCGTGCGACGTTCTGTGCCGCCACTTCCAGCTCGGCCTTGCGCGCCGCCGCTCCCGCCACCTGCACGTCCACTTCCTGCTTCGACACGGCCACCGTGCCCGCCAGGGCCTGCCAGCGCTCGGCCGTCGTCACCGCCAGATGATAGTTGGCTTGCGCGACGGCGAGAGCTCCCTTCGCCGCCGCGTACTGCGCATCCAGACTCGGCGTGCTGATCGTCGCCAGCAGCTGCCCCGCCTTCACTTGAGCTCCGTAGTCCACGTTCCAGCTGAGCACATACCCTGAGACCTGCGCGAAGATCGGCGCCTCGTACCAGGCGCGCACCGTTCCCGGCAGGACGAGCGGGCGCGTGGACGGCCCCGGCGTCGGCGTGATGATCTCGGCTGCAATGGACGACTGCGCCTGCGCGACGTGCCCCAGGCTGGCCAGCGCCCGTTCACGCTTCACGATGCCGTACAGCAGCAGCGCCGCGACGACTACCACCGGCACCCCGATCATCAACAGCCTGCGCCGCTTCATACCGCTTCTCCTGCGCCGGATCGTTTCTGGTGCATCAGGGCGAAGACACAGGGTACGAACATCAATGTCGCAAATGTCGCCACCAGGAGCCCGCCGATCACTGCGCGCCCCAATGGCGCATTTTGCGTGTTGGACATCGACATCGGCAGCATGCCGATGATCATGGCAAGCGCAGTCATCATCACCGGACGCAAGCGCTCATATCCCGCCGTTACGGCCGCGCGGATCGCATCGCCATGGGCGGTCAGCTCGTCGCGCGCAAAGGACACCACCAGGATGGAGTTCGCGGTCGCGGTGCCCATGCACATGATCGCGCCGGTCAGCGCCGGTACCTAGAGCGTCGTGTCGGTGAGGAACAGCGACCAGACGATGCCGGTCAATGCGCCCGGCAGCGCCGTGATGATGATGAAGGGATCGAGCCAGGACTGGAAGTTGACGACAATCACCAGGTACACGAGCACGATGGAGAAGGCGAGCCCGATCAGCAGCTGCACATAAGCGCTCTTCATCGTCACCGCCTGGCCCTGCACCTGCACGCGGGCGCCGCGCGGCACGTCGCCTTTCGTCTGCTGCAACACGCGCTCGACCGCGGCATTCACCGCCCCCAAATCGCGCCCCGCGTTGCTCGCGTAAATGTCGATCACCGGCAGGATGTCGCGATGCGACACCTCGAGGGGACCCCCGATCTGGGTGATCTGGCTCAAGCCCCCGAGAATCTGTATGCCCTTTCCGGTCGGATCGCCGTCGCCCTGGTCGATCGGGATGGTTTCCAAATCGCTCATCGAGGTCAACTGCGTCTGCGGCGTCTGCAGGTTCACGAGATGCGCAACGCCGGTCTTACGGTCGAGCCAGTAGGTGGGCGCCACCTGTCCGGAGCCCGACAGCGTCGTCAGCGTGTTGTTCGCGATATCGGACTCCGTCAGCGCGGCGCCGAGCGCGAAGGCGCGATGCGCGGAGATCAGCAACGTCGGCTCGCTCAGCGTCTGTCCGATCGTCGCGTCCGCGATTCCGGGGATGCGGCGCATCTCCGTCACCACGCGCTCGGCATAGGCCATGTTGGCCTGCGTGTCGCGGCCGATGATTTGCACGTCGAGCGGCGCCGGCAGGCCGAAATTCAAGATCTTTGCCGTGATATCGCCGGGCGGGAAGGTAAATTCCGTACCCGGAAACAGCTTCGGCAGTTTATCGCGCAGAATCGAACGGTAATCATCGACGGGAGAGGCCGGGTTGTTGAGAGCGATGGTCACATCGCAGTCCTGCGGTCCGATCGTCGCGCTCGCGCTGTAGGCTTGGTTGAGGCCGCTGTTCGGCAGGCCGCAATTGTCGATGACATTGGTGATATGGCCCGGCAGCAATTGGCGCAGGGCAGTATCCACCAGAGAAGCGACCTTGCTGGCCTCCTCGAGGCGCATCCCGATCGGCGCACGGAAATGCATGTCGATTTCGCCGGACTTGATGCCGGGGAAGAAATCCTGTCCGAGCCATGGGATCAGCAGGCTCACCGAGGCGAGTGCCGCCGCCAGAAACGCGAGGATGAATCGGCCGCGCCGCGTCACCGCCTTTTCCAACAGTTCTCGGTAGCGTTCGCGAAGCTGCTCGAATCGCTGCTCGAATCCCCCTTGGAGCCTGCCGAAGAAACTCTTCGGTTTGCCATCCGTCCGATGTGCCGCGACTTGCACGCGCAGCAGATACGCCGCCATGGTCGGCACCAGCGTGCGCGACAGGATGAAGGAGGCGATCATCGCGAATATGATGGCTTCGGCGAGCGGCAGGAACAGGTAGCCCGAGACGCCGGACAACTGGAACAGCGGCAGCCAAACGATGCAGATGCAGAGCGTGGAGACGAACGTTGGAATCACGATCTGGTTCGCCGCTTCGATGATCGCCGGCTCGAG
>DATHOV010000415.1:0-8279 GCA_035484515.1 Lysobacteraceae bacterium | reverse complement strand
GATCCGTCCCCCGTTCCGCTGAGCGCATCATGCGCCGATCGGAATTCGCGATGCAGCATCCACACTCCGCATGACGGAATCCGCCGCGCGTACTAGACTCGACCCCAGTCATGCGACCGGGAGACTGCGGTGCGGCCGACGGATATCCGGAACCCCGATTACTTCCACAAGGTCGTGGATTGCCAGTGGGCCTGTCCGGCGCATACGCCGGTGCCCGAATACATCCGCCTGATCGCGGCCGGGCGCTACACCGACGCCTACCTGATCAACTGGGAGTCGAACGTGTTCCCGGGCATCCTCGGGCGCACATGCGACCGGCCCTGCGAACCGGCGTGCCGGCGCGGGCGGGTCGAGGAGAACAACGGCGAGAAGCCCGAACCGGTCGCGATCTGCCGGCTCAAGCGCGTCGCCGCCGACTTCAAGGACGATGACGTCCAGGCGCGGCTGCACGAGAAGCTGCCGCCGACCGCCCCGCGCAATGGCAGGCGCATCGCCTGCGTCGGAGCGGGGCCGGCGTCGCTCACCCTCGCTCGCGATCTGGTGCCGCTCGGCTACCACGTCACCGTCTTCGAGGCCGATCCGAAGGCCGGCGGGTTCATGCGCACGCAGGTGCCTCGGTTCCGGCTGCCCGAGTCGGTGATCGACGAGGAGACGAACTACATCCTCGATCTCGGCGTCGAATTCATCGGCGGTCGCCGTATCGATTCGCTGAAGGGATTGCTCTCGGAAAACTACGACGCGGTGTTCGTCGGCTGCGGCGCTCCGCGCGGGCGCGACCTGCCGATTCCCGGGCGCGAGGAAGCTGCGGCGAAGATCCACGTCGGCCTGGACTGGCTGGCGAACGTCTACTTCGACCACGTCAAGAGCGTCGAGAAGCGCGTGATCGTGCTCGGCGGCGGCAACACCGCGATGGACTGCTGCCGCAGTGCGCGCCGGCTCGGCGGCGAATCGGTGAAGGTGATCGTGCGCTCGGGCTTCGACGAGATGAAGGCCAGCCCGTGGGAGAAGGAGGACGCGATGCACGAGGGGATTCCGATCCTCGACTGCCGCGTGCCCAAGGCCTTCCTGCACGAGAACGGCAAGCTCACCGGCATGAGCTTCGAGAAGGTGCGCCCCGAATACGACGCGAAGGGCCGCCGCAAGCTGGTCCCGACCGGCGAGCCCGACGAGATCCACGACTGCGACGAGGTGCTGATCGCGGTCGGCCAGGAGAACGCGTTTCCGTGGATCGAGCGCGACATCGGCATCGAATTCGGCGAGTGGGACATGCCGGTGGTGGACAAGGTCACCTTCCAGTCCAGCCTGCCGCACGTGCTGTTCGGCGGTGATGCCGCGTTCGGCCCGAAGAACATCATCTGGGCGGTCGCGCACGGCCACGAAGCGGCGATCTCCGTGCACAAGCTGCTGTCCGGCGAGAATCCCGCCGAGCGGCCGCCACCGATGACCCACCTGATGTCGCAGAAGATGGGCATCCACGAGTGGAGCTACGACAACGACATCTCCAACGCCGAACGCTTCGTCGTGCCATGGTCGGAGAAGGCCAAGAAGCTCGACAGCATCAAGGTCGAGGTCGAACTCGGCTTCGACCTCGCGACCGCATGGAAGGAAGCGCAGCGGTGCCTGAACTGCGACGTGCAGACGGTGTTCGCCGAGAAACTGTGCATCGAGTGCGACGCCTGCGTGGACATCTGCCCGATGGACTGCATCAGCTTCACCGCGAATGGCGACGAGGCCGACCTGCGCGCGCGGCTGAACGCGCCGGCGACGAACGCGACCCAGGACCTGTACGTCTCGGCCGAACTGAAGACCACGCGGGTGATGGTCAAGGACGAGGACGTCTGCCTGCACTGCGGCCTGTGCGCGGAACGCTGCCCGACGGGGGCGTGGGACATGCAGAAGTTCCTGTTCGAGCAGCCGCATGCGCAGCATGGGTGCGGGGTGAGGCAGGAGGTGGCGGCGTGATGGCTACCGGCTTCGCATTGGAGCCCCTCTCCCCCCGGGAGAGGGGTTGGGGAGAGGGTTCGGTTGACCCGCATCGCCGGCACTCGCCGCTGCGTGTTGTTCGAAGAAAGGCAGATCGACGCGAGTTCGAAACATCTTCCCGAAACCGAACCCTCATCCGGCGCTGCCGCGCCACCTTCTCCCGGAGGGAGAAGGGCAAGCAAGGCGTCATCGCATGACCCAACCCATCACAACCACCAACGACTTCGTCATCAAGTTTGCCAACGTCAACGGCTCAGGTTCCGCGTCCGCGAACGAGCTGTTCGCCAAGTCGATCCTGCGCATGGGCGTGCCGGTGTCGCCGCGCAACATCTTCCCGTCGAACATCCAGGGCCTGCCGACCTGGTACGAGGTGCGCGTCAACGAGCGCGGCTGGCTCGGGCGGCGCGGCGGGGTGGACCTGATGGTTGCGATGAACCCGCAGACCTGGGCCGCCGACCTCGCCGAGATCGAACCGGGCGGGTATCTCTTCTACGACAACACCAAGCCGCTGCCGGCCTCGCGTTTCCGCGACGACATCACCGTGCTCGGCATGCCGCTGACCGCGATCTGCAACGCGACCTACAGCGACGCGCGCCAGCGCCAGCTGTTCAAGAACATCATGTACGTCGGCGCGCTCTCGCAGCTGCTGGGGATCGAGGCCGAGGTCATCGAAGGACTGATTGGCGAGCAGTATCGAGGCAAGGAGAAGCTGCTGAGCGCGAACCGGGATGCGCTGCATCTCGGGCGCAGCCATGCGAGCGAGAACATCACGCAGTCCATCGGACTCAAGGTGCAGCGCGCCAATAATGTAGGCGACAAGATCTTCGTCGACGGCAACGTCGCCGCCGCGCTCGGCTGCGTGTACGGCGGCGCGACGGTCTGCGCGTGGTATCCGATCACGCCCTCGTCCTCGTGCGCGGAGGCGTTCGAGAAGTACTGCATGAAGCTGCGCAAGGACGCGGACGGGCGCAGCCGCTACGCGATCGTGCAGGCCGAGGACGAGATCGCCTCGATCGGCATGGTCGTCGGCGCCGGCTGGAACGGAGCGCGCGCGTTCACCACGACCTCGGGCCCGGGCATCTCGCTGATGACCGAGTTCATCGGCCTGGCCTATTTCGCCGAGATCCCGGTGACCCTGATCGACGTGCAGCGCGGCGGCCCCTCGACCGGCATGCCCACGCGTACCCAGCAGGCCGACATCATCAGCTGCGCCTACGCTTCGCATGGCGACACCAAGCATGTGCTGCTGCTGCCTGAAGACCCGAAGGAATGCTTCGACTTCGCCGCCGCCGCGCTCGATCTCGCCGACCGCCTGCAGACCCCGATCTTCGTGCTGACCGATCTCGACATCGGCATGAACCAGCGCCTGTGCGCACCGTTCGAATGGGACGAGTCGCGTCGCTACGACCGCGGCAAGGTGATGACTGCCGAGGAGCTCGAAGCCGGCCGCGACTTTGGTCGCTACAAGGACGTCGACGGCGACGGCATTCCCTATCGCACCTACCCGGGCACGCATCCGAGCAAGGGCGGCTTCTTCACCCGCGGCACCACGCGCGACGCCTACGCGCGCTATTCGGAGAAGGGTCCCGACTACGTCTACAACGTCGAGCGCCTGCTGAAGAAATTCGACACCGCCAAAGCGCTGGTGCCGCAGCCGGTCGTGCGCAAGGCGAAGCTGCCGGCGACGCAGGGCGCGATCTTCTTCGGCTCGACCAGCCCGGCGATGGCCGAAGCGGTGGAGATGCTCGAGGACAACGGCGTGCACCTGGACACGCTGCGGCTGCGCGCGTTCCCGTTCCCGCAGGCCGTCGCCGACTTCATCGCCGCGCACGAGAGCGTGTTCGTGGTGGAGCAGAACCGCGACGCGCAGATGAAGACCCTGCTGGTCAACGAGATCGGCATCGACCCGGCGAAGCTGGTATCGGTGCTGCACTTCGACGGCACCCCGATCACCGCGCGCTTCATCGCCGACGCGATCGGCGGTGAGCGCATCGGGCAGACCCGGAAACAGGAACGCGTGGCGTGAGCGACGCCATCCACACAGCAGGAGAAGGGACATGGATGCGCATTTGATGTTGCTCGTGCAGTCGGCAGCGAGTCTGTTCGCCGGCATCATCATGATCGCCGGCCTGTTCGTGCTGTGGTCGAAGACGCCGTCGGGGTGGCTGCTGCTCGCGCTGGCGGCCGAGGGCATCTCGATGGTGTTCCGGCTCGCCTACGCCGTCGTGCCCTCGATGCTGGTCGGCATACCGGCGTTCACCATGGTCTGGTCGGCCACGGGCCTTATGGTGGCGGCCGGCGTGATGGGTTACGCGCTAGAACAACCCGGTCGACGCACAGGAGGATAGCCATGACGAATCGACAACGCCTGAACGCGTTTGCCCTGCTGGCATCGGTCGCGCTCGTCGCCTGCGGCACAGCGAGCGCACAGGATCACTATGCGGGCACGTGGACGATCGCATCGAGCGAGCCTGCGCCCTGGCCGCACAAGGCCGATGAGGAAGACCCGAAGGAGATCAAGCGCCTGGTCGGCACGACGGTCGTGTTCAAGGCCGATCGCATCGCCGGCCCGGTGCCGGTCGCTTGCAAGGGTCCGCACTACAAGATCGAGCAGTACGGCGCCGACATGCTGTTCCAGGGTTCGCTCGAGGAAAACGGCGATCCGAAGACCACGCCCGACAAGGCGGCGACCGCGCTCGGTTTCGCCAGGCGCCCCATTCCGAGCATCACCACCGGCTGCGCGTCGGAACTCGAGTTCCACGTCATCGACGACGACCACATGCTGTTCGGATTGAACAACCGCGTCTACCGCATGACACGCGCAAAGACGGCCTCCGGGAAGAGCGACAAGCCATGACTTATCTCGCCAAGCCCAGGCTCCATCACCCGACCCTGACCCGCAACAACGTCGGCTACACGCGGCGCGACTACGAGGGCAAGATCAGTACGCTCTGCGCGGGCTGCGGGCACGACTCGATCTCGGCGGCGATCATCCAGGCCTGCTGGGAACTCGACGTCGAGCCGCATCGCGTGGCCAAGCTCTCGGGCATCGGCTGCAGCAGCAAGACGCCGGACTACTTCCTCGGCAATTCGCACGGCTTCAACACCGTGCACGGACGCATGCCATCGGTATTGACGGGCGCCAACCTCGCCAACCGCGAACTGCTGTACCTGGGCGTATCCGGCGACGGCGATTCGGCGTCGATCGGCATCGGACAGTTCGTGCACGCGCTGCGGCGCGGCGTGAACATGGTCTACATCGTCGAGAACAACGGCGTGTACGGATTGACCAAGGGCCAGTTCTCGGCGACCGCCGACCAGGGCTCGGTGTCGAAGAAGGGCGTAGTCAATTCCGATTCGCCGCTCGACCTGATCGGGCTCGCATTGCAGCTCGGCGCGACCTACGTCGCGCGCGGCTTCTCCGGCGACAAGGCCCAGTTGGTGCCGCTGATCAAGGGCGCCATCGCGCACCAGGGCGCGTCCTTCATCGACGTGATCAGCCCCTGCGTTGCGTTCAACAACCACGCCGGCAGCACCAAGAGCTACGAATACGTGCGCGAGCACAACGAGGTCGCCAACCGCATCGACTTCGTGCCCTGCCGCGACGAGATCACGGTGGACTATTCCGAGGGCGAGCTGATCGAGGTCGAGCAGCACGATGGCAGCGTGTTGCGCCTGCGCAAGCTCGACGCCGGCTACGATCCGCGCGATCGCGTCGCCGCGATGAGCTACGTGCACGCGCGCGAAGCCCAGGGCGAGGTCGCGACCGGCCTGCTGTACTTCGACCCGGAACCGCGCGACCTGCATGCGCACCTGAACACGGTGGAGACACCATTCAATCGTCTCGCAGAGACGGAGTTGTGTCCGGGTGGTGCGGCGCTGGCGAAGATCAACGCGTCGTTGCGTTAGTCTTTCTTTCTCCCGAAGGGAGAAGGAACGTCAGGGAAGTCCAAGCGGCGGCGATGCTCAATGCAGCCCCACCGTCTCCTTCATCGCCGCGAACATTTTCGCGCTGTCGTAGCCGATGCCGTTCTTGAACACCAGCGGCATCTTCTCGATCGCGGCGACGTCCTTCGCCGGATCGCCGTCGATCACCACCACATCCGCGCGCTTGCCGACGTCCAGCGTGCCGACCTGCCTGTCGCGGCCAAGGTACTTCGCGCCGTTGCTCGTGGAGATCATGATCGCCTGCTCGACGCTGAAGCCGCCGTCCTGCACCAGCAGCTCGATCTCGCGCTTTCCGGCATAGCCGGGCACGACGCCGCCGTAGCCTGTGGGATCGGTGCCGTCGAGCAGCAGGCCGCCGGCGTCGAAGAACGTCTTCTCCAGCTTCGCGAGCTTCGGATACGCGGCCATCCAGTCCGGGTCCGCCTTCTTCTGCACGCCCGCCCAGGAGGTCTCGTACTGCTGGCGCACTTCCGGAATCATCAGGTCGAGCGCGCCCTGCGGCGCCTTCGGATGGCCGGCGACGAAGGTCTCGAACACGGTGAGCGTGGATGTGAGTGCGACGTGCCTGTCGATCAGGTGCTGGATCAGTGCCTGCACCTCCGGCGCATCGGGATCGATCTGCGCGAGCGAATGGGTGACGACCTTCGCGCCGGGACATTCGTCCGGTTTCTTGTCCTTGACGAAATCCGAGGCGACGAAGAAGCCGTGCTCGAGATCGTCGATGCCCATGTCCACCGCTTCGCGATAGGTCACCGAGCACAGGTGCGCGGTGATCTTGCTGCCGCGCTTGTGCGCCGTGTCGATCGCCCGCTGCAGTTCGGCGCGGGTGATGTGCATGTAGCCCTTGTAGGAAGTGACGCCTTCGTCGGCCCAGTAGTTCACCGTGCGCTCGGCGTCGTCGGCGTCCTTGAGCACGTGCACGCCGGGGATCGGCAGGCCGGGACCGTTGAGGTAGGGGCCGGTGACGTCCATGTCGGGGCCGATCATCGCGCCGCTGGCGATGTTGTCGCGAACGTTGAGGTCCGCATACGGCATCATCGTGCCGGCGGTGCGCATGGTCGTGGTGCCGCCGGCGAGGTACAGGCGCGGGAAGCTGAAGAGCAGCTCGTTGTACACCGCCTCGCCGGCTGGATAGAACATGTGCTCGTGGACCATCACGAAGCCCGGCAGCAGGGTCTTGCCGTGCATGTCGATCACGGTCGCGCCGTCGGGAACCTTCGTCCTGCGCGAAGCACCGAGCGCGGCGATGCGGCCGTGGTCGATCACCAGCGTCTGGTCGGACTTTTCCGGACGCCCGGTTCCGTCGATGACGCCGGCGTGCGTGAACGCGATCACCGGCTGCGCATAGGCGATGAACGCCTTGTCGCGGTCGTTGAGTTCGGCTGCGGGGGCGGATGCGAGGGCCGACAAGGCGAGGCCGGCGGCAAGCAGCACTACGGATCGCGTGGACATGATCTTCGACTCCCGTGCAGGGCTGCCGGCATCGTATCTCTATCCTGATACTTCCAAGCAGCCCGGTCAGCAATCGTCCGGCGTGTAGTACTCGAAGATCAGGTGGATGCGATCGGTATCGCCATCGTTGCGCACCGCGTGCAGTCCGAGGTTGTTCACCTCGTACGCATGCCCGACCTGGAAATAATGCACGTCGGGATCGACGAAGAACTGCACCTGGTCGTTGGTCTGGATCGGGATGTGGATCTTGTGCGGCCAGCGCGCGGCGGGATTGGCGTCGACGTGCGCATGGATCACGCCGCCCGGCGCCATGCGCGCCAGCATGACGCGGGGGTAGATGCCGTTGGCGTAGCCGTAGGACGCGGTCGCCTGGCGCAGCACCGGTTCGAGCCGGTCGCGCCATTCCTCCCAGAGCGGCAGGCTGTAGGACTGCCGCCAGTCGTCGAAGCTCGACACGAAGCGGAACACGATGTGGCGGGTGCGGTCGAGCGCCTCGAAGCGGTTGGGCTTGCCGGCGTTCTCGCGATCCCACATCTCCTCGGGGATCGCCAGGATCTCGTTCCGCAGCCGTTCGATGTCCACCGGCCCGAGTTCGACCACCGCCTTGGTCTTACGCGGATTGGCGGTCGGTGCCTGCGTCGGCGTCTGCGGGGTCGCGGTCGAATGCATAGTCGAACAATTCCAGATCGGAGCGGTACATTTCAGACACGAGCGCGATCAGTTCGTCGTCGTAGTACTCGCGGTAGTCGCGGTGCGAGGACTCGTTGCTGCGACCGAGCTCGCCGCCGGGTATGCCAATTCTAGCGCAGATGCGGTCGCAGTCGGCCTGCAGGCGCTCGACGCGGCCGATGAAGTCGACCATGAGGCGGCCGTCGGCGTCGGTGACGAAGTCCGAC
>DATHOV010000414.1:0-3340 GCA_035484515.1 Lysobacteraceae bacterium | reverse complement strand
AATACTACTAACATCCCGCTCCGTCAACCGGCGGGGCTCAGCCGCCAACCAGATCCAGCAATCCCTGCAATGCCGTCGCGACCGTCTGCCGCCGCACCGCATCGCGGTCGCCGTCGAAGTGAAAGACTTTCGCCATCGGATAGCCGCCGCGCCGTTTCCACGCAAGCCACACGGTGCCGACGGGCTTGTCGACAGTCCCACCACTGGGCCCGGCGATGCCTGTGACTGCGATCGCAACGCCGGCGCCGGAATGCACGAGCGCGCCGGAAACCATCTCGATCACCGTCTCGCGGCTCACTGCGCCGTGCGTCTCCAGCGTTTCCGGACGCACGCCGAGGAAGGCCTGCTTGGCCTCGTAGCTGTAGGCGACGATCCCGCAGTCGAACCAGTCCGAACTGCCGGAGAGATCGGTCGCCGTCTTCGCGATCCAGCCGCCGGTGCAGCTTTCGGCGGTGACCAGCATCAGATGCTTCGCTCGCAGCGCATCGCCCACGCGCGCGGCGAACTGGCGCAGCGCGGCATCGTCGGGAACGTCGGGAACGTCGGGAACGTCGGGAACGTCGGAGTCTTGCATGCGGGTCTCGTCGTGGAATTCGCGGCACTATACGGCGGCCCGGCTCATGTCTTCTTTCCGAGCGCATCGAGCGGAAGCCGGAGATACGCGATGCCGTTCGCATCAGGCTCCGGCAACCTTCCGCCACGGATGTTCACCTGCAAGGCAGGCAGCAGCAGGCGCGGGACGGCCAGGGTCGCATCGCGCGCAGTGCGCATCGCAACGAACGCTTCTTCGCTCGCGCCGTTGGCGATGTGGATATTGTCCTGCGCCTGTGCAGCGATCGTCGTTTCGGCCATGGGCTCGCGCGCAGCCGGCGGATAGTCGTGGCAGAGGAACAATCGTGTCTCGACAGCCAGCGCGAGGATCCTTCGGATCGAACCGTACAGCCGCGCCGCATCGCCGCCCGGGAAATCGCAGCGCGCCGTGCCGATATCGGGCGCGAAGACCGTATCGCCGACGAAGGCCGCATCGCCGATCACATAAGTCAGGCTGTCGCCGGTGTGGCCCGGCGTCGCCAGCACGCGCGCTTCGTACTGCCCGATGGCAAAAGCATCGTCATCGTCGAACAACCGGTCGAACTGCCGTCCGTCGGCGACGAAAGCGTCGCCAAACCCGAACAGTTTCTTGAAATGGCGCTGCACATCCACGATACCGCGGCCGATGGCGAGTTTCGCGCCGAGCTTGTCGCGCAGGTAGCCGCCCGCACTCAGATGATCGGCATGCGCATGGGTTTCGAGGATCCATTCCACGCGCAGACCATACATGTGCACGAAGGCCAGGATCGCATCGGCGGATTTCGTCGATGTGCGCGCCGATGCGGCGTCGTAGTCGAGCACCGGATCGATGATCGCCGCGTCGCCCGCCCCGTCGCGGACGACGTAACTGAAAGTGCCGGTATCCTTGTCGTAGAAGGTCTCGACCTGCGGGACTCGTTGGCTCGTTGCAGTCACGGACATCTCCCATGCGCGACCAGCGATTGGAAGAGCGCATGCTGCCACGCTGGAACGATCCTGTCGCAGGCAGCCGCAAGCCCTTTCCGGCACAATGAAGCCCATTCGCGGGCGCAGGAACGAGTCGGAAACGTGGCCAACCAGAATCGGGGCGAAAGTGTCGCCGCAGGCGCGGACAAGGCCGCCGAACACACTCCCCTGATGCGCCAGTACTTCGCCGCCAAGGCGCAGCATCCCGACGTGCTGATGTTCTTCCGGATGGGCGACTTCTACGAGCTGTTCCACGACGACGCGCGCAAGGCCGCGAAGCTGCTCGACATCACCCTGACCCAGCGCGGCGCATCCGCCGGCGCGCCGATCCCGATGGCGGGCGTGCCGGTGCATGCGTACGAGGGCTATCTCGCGCGCCTGGTCGCGCTCGGCGAGTCGGTGGCGATCTGCGAGCAGATCGGCGATCCGGCACTCGCCAAGGGTCTGGTCGAACGCAAGGTCGTGCGCATCGTCACGCCTGGCACGGTCACCGACGAGGCCCTGCTTGCGGACCGGCGCGACACATTGCTGATGGCGGTGTCGCGCGGAGCGAAAGCCTCGCGTTTCGGACTTGCGTGGGCCGATCTGGCCGGAGGACGGTTCCTGGTCAACGAGGTCGCCAACGTCGATGGGCTGCTCGCCGAACTCGCGCGACTGGAACCGGCCGAGCTGCTGCTGCCCGACGAGGACGGCTGGCCCGACGCAGTCCTCGCACGCAGCGGGCTGCGCCGACGCGCACCGTGGCTGTTCGATGCCGATGCGGGGCGGCGCAGGCTTCTGGAACATTTCGGCGTGCGCGAACTCGATGCGTTCGGCATCGGCGAACTTCCGCTCGCGATCGGCGCGGCGAGCGCCCTGCTCGGCTATGTCGAGGAAACCCAGAAGCAGCGACTCGCGCACCTGAATTCGGTCGCGGTCGAATCGGGCGACGACAGTCTCGCGATGAACGCTGCCACGCGTCGCCATCTCGAACTCGATGCGCGCTTCGATGGACGCAACGAGCACACCCTGCTCGGCGTACTCGACACCACGATCACGCCGATGGGCGGACGCCTGTTGCGGCGCTGGCTGCACCGGCCGTTGCGCGACCGCGGCGTGCTCGCACAGCGCCATCATGCGGTCGGCAGTCTGCTCGAAACCAGCATCGGCACGAGCCTGCGCGAACGCTTCCGCGCGCTCGGCGACGTCGAACGCATCCTGACCCGCGTCGCGCTGCGCTCGGCGCGTCCGCGCGACCTCTCGACGCTGCGCGACGCGCTCGCGATGCTGCCGGCGATCCGTGAAGAACTCGCACGCGTCGATTCGCCACGCATCGACGCCCTGCGTGGCGAACTAGGCGGCGAGGACGCACACGCGAGCGCTGGATGCGCGCAGTTGCTCGCGCGCGCGATCGCGCCGCAGCCCGCATTGCGGCTCAGCGACGGCGGTGTGATCGCGGACGGCTACGACGCCGATCTCGACGAACTGCGGATGCTGTCCACCAATGCCGACGGCTTCCTCGTCGAGCTCGAAGCGCGCGAGAAGGCCGCGACCGGCATCCCGACCCTCAAGGTCGGCTACAACCGCGTGCACGGCTACTACATCGAGATCAGCAAGGGCCAGTCCGAGCGCGCACCGGTGCACTACACGAGGCGGCAGACGCTGACCGGCGCCGAGCGTTACATCACCGAGGAACTCAAGCAGTTCGAGGACAAGGTACTGTCCGCGCGCGAGCGCTCGCTGCAGCGCGAGCGCTCGCTCTACGAGGACGTGCTCGATGCGTTGAACGCGCACCTCGCGCCGCTGCGACCGCTCGCCAACGCCT
>DATHOV010000413.1:0-4540 GCA_035484515.1 Lysobacteraceae bacterium | reverse complement strand
CATCGTGCCGGCCAACTACGACCAGCATCTGGAGCTGCTGCGCGGATGCGATCTGATCGTAGAAGCCATCGCCGAGAGGCTGGACTGGAAAAAGGACCTCTATGCAAAGGTCGCTGCGCATGTCGGACCGCATGCGATCCTGGCCTCCAACACCTCGGGCCTGTCGATCAATTCGCTGGCCGACGTGCTCGACGCATCCTTGCACGAGCGCTTCTGTGGTCTGCACTTCTTCAACCCGCCGCGCTACATGCATCTGGCCGAGTTGATACCTTGTGCAAAGACTTCTCAGGAAGTACTTGACCAACTTGAGACTTTCCTGACCACCACCCTCGGCAAGGGTGTTGTGCGCGCGAAGGACACACCGAACTTCATCGGCAACCGGATCGGGGTGTTCTCGATCCTTTCGACGATCCACCACACCCAGGCTTTCGGCCTGGGATTCGATGCCGTCGACGCCCTGACCGGTCCGGCGATCGGCCGTCCGAAGTCCGCGACCTACCGCACCGCCGACGTGGTCGGCCTCGATACGATGGCACACGTGATCCAGACCATGGCGGACACCCTGCCGGACGATCCCTGGCACAGGTATTTCGCCGTTCCCGACCTGCTCAAGGCATTGATCTCCCAGGGCGCGCTCGGCCAGAAGACCGGCGCCGGCATCTACCGCAAGCTTGGCAAGGACATCGAGGTGCTTGATGTCGCGAGCCGGGGTTATCGGGTCAGCAGCGGTGAAGTCGCCCCCGAAGTCGGCGAGATGCTCAAGGTCCGCAACCCGGCAGAGAAATTCGCCGCCCTGCGCACCTCGGCGCATCCGCAGGCGCAGTTCCTCTGGGCGATCTTCCGGGACCTGTTCCATTACAGCGCCTACCACCTGGCGTCGATCGCCGACACCGCACGCGATGTGGATTTCGCGATCCGCTGGGGCTATGGATGGAAACTCGGCCCCTTCGAGACCTGGCAGGCCGCCGGCTGGAAGCAGATCGCCGGCTGGATCGCCGAGGACATCGCCGCCGGGAAAACCATGTCGAACGCCCCACTTCCGGCATGGGTGCTCGACGGACGCGATGGCGTCCACGGCAGGGATGGCAGCTTCAGCCCTGCCCGCAACGCTGCGATGCCGCGTTCCACCCTGCCGGTCTACGAGCGTCAGCGATTCCCCGACCCGGTTCTCGGCGAAAAGTTCGCTTCCGGCGAAACCGTGTTCGAGACCGACGCCGTGCGCATGTGGCACGACGGCGACGGCATCGCGGTAGTCGGTTTCAAGACCAAGATGCACACTGTTAACGATGGCGTACTCGAGGGATTGCAGAAGGCGGTCGCAACCGCCGAGCAAAACTTCGATGGTCTGGTGCTCTGGCAGGACAGCGAACCGTTCTCGGCCGGCGCCGACCTCAAAGGCGCGATGGGCCTGCTGCAGGCCGGCAAGGTCGCCGAGTTCGACGCGATGATCGCAAACTTCCAGGCGACCAGCATGCGGCTCAAGCATGCGCTGGTCCCGGTCGTCGCCGCAGTGCGCGGCATGGCCTTCGGTGGCGGCTGCGAGTTCCAGATGCATTGCGCACGCACGGTCGCTGCGCTGGAGAGCTACATCGGCCTGGTCGAGGCGGGTGTGGGGCTGCTACCCGGCGGTGGTGGCCTCAAGGAGATCGCGACCCGCGCCGGACTCGCTGCTGGTCAGGGTGGCGACGTGTTCGCGCAGCTCAAGCCCTACTTCGAAACCATCGCGATGGCCAAGGTCTCGACTTCGGCGCTGGAAGCCAAGGAGCTCGGCCTGTTGCGCAAGGACGATATCGTCGTTTTCAACGCCCACGAACTGCTTTATGTCGCCAAGCAGCAGGCACGCGCGCTGGCAGAATCCGGTTACCGACCACCAGTGCCGGCACGGCAGATCCCGGTCGCCGGCGACGTAGGCATTGCGACGTTCAAGATGCTGCTGGTGAACATGCTCGAAGGCCGCTTCGTGTCGAAGCATGACTATGAAGTTGCGAGCCGGATCGCAACCGTGCTCTGTGGCGGTGGCATCGACCGCGGATCGCTGGTCGACGAAGAATGGCTGCTGCGACTGGAGCGCGAGCACTTTGTCGCCCTCGCCCAGATGCCCAAGACCCAGGAGCGGATCGTGCACACCCTCACGACCGGGAAACCGTTGCGAAACTGATTGATGAAGAAGATTGGGCATCCTGCCGCAACTTCTTCGCTGCATCGCCCAAGCGATGCCACGACGGCACATCCATGTGCCGGAAACGCCCGGCTTCGGCCATGAACCAAATACTGGAGAGTTCCGATGAGCAAGCAGATACGAGACGCCTACATCGTCGCCGCCACCCGCACCGCGGTCGGCAAGGCCCCGCGCGGTGTGTTCCGCAACACGCGGCCCGATGAGATGCTTGCGCATGTCCTGCGCGCTGTCGTCGCGCAGGCGCCGGGCATCGATGCGACCCGCATCGGCGACATCGTGATCGGCTGTGCTATGCCCGAGGGCGAGCAAGGCATGAACGTCGCACGCATCGGTGCCCTGCTCGCAGGCCTGCCGAATTCGGTGCCGGCACAGACCATCAACCGCTTCTGCTCGTCTGGCCTGCAGGCGGTTGCGCTGGCGGCAGACCGCATCCGTCTTGGCGAGGCCGACCTGATGCTCGCGGGCGGCACCGAATCGATGTCGATGGTCCCGATGATGGGCAACAAGGTCGCGCTGAGTCCGCAGGTCTTCAACGACGACCACGTCGCGATCGCCTACGGCATGGGCATCACCGCCGAAAAGGTCGCCGAGGAATGGAAGGTGTCGCGCGCCGACCAGGATGCGTTCGCGTTTGCCTCGCACCAGAAAGCGCTCGCAGCGATCGCGGCCGGCGAATTCAGGCAGGAGATCACGCCCTATGACATCGTCTCGCATGCCCCCGACCTCGGCGGCAATGCCGTGCGCGTACGCGAACTGCTCGTCGATACCGACGAAGGCCCGCGCGCTGACACCTCGCTCGAAGGCCTCGGCAAGCTCAAGCCGGTATTCCGCAATGGCATGTTCGGCGGCAGCGTGACGGCGGGCAATTCGTCGCAGATGTCCGATGGTGCCGCTGCGGTCCTGCTCGCGTCCGAATCCGCGATCAAGGAATACGGTCTGACCCCGCTCGCGCGATTCGTGAGCTTCTCCGTCGCAGGCGTGCGCCCGGAAGTGATGGGAATCGGGCCGATCGCCGCGATTCCGAAGGCGCTTGCGCTTGCTGGCCTGTCGAAGGACCAGATCGACTGGATTGAACTCAACGAAGCCTTCGCCGCACAGGCGCTTGCGGTCATCCGCGACCTCGGCCTTGATCCATCCAGGGTCAATCCGCTGGGCGGTGCGATTGCCTTGGGCCACCCGCTCGGCGCGACGGGCGCCGTGCGCACTGCGACCATCGTGCATGGCTTGCGTCGTCGCAAGCAGAAGTACGGCATGGTGACGATGTGCATTGGCACCGGCATGGGCGCGGCGGGGATTTTCGAAGCGCTCTGACGCCCGAGGAATCACTTGCAGGTTGTGGCCGCTTTCGGGGTATCGACCGGAAGCCGAGCGCACGCGAATGCCACGAGCGATCAAGGTGACAAGCGATCGATCCAGGTCAATCGACTCCCTGCCGTGTTCGGGGAGCATGGCATCGTGTGTCGTCCAACGAATCCAGTTGATCCGACTTTGCCGGTCGCAACCGCCTTTTGTGAAGGCCGCGCCGCAAGATGACAGCTTGTTGACAGGCTACATTTATTTCCTATAGAGTTTATCTGAATTAAGACTATTTTCGCTTGTTGCAATCGCCCACAAGGGCTCACTACGAATTCCCGAACCCGCCAGTCCGCGCGGGTCAACACTGCCCACTATCAGGAGTCGCAACATGGGTTCTTCCATTCGCAAAGACGTGAGGAGTGATCGTTTCAGGCTCCCGATGTTGCGCCGCAAACGCAATGCGGCAAACAAGCCGCTGCATGCAGCAGCAGTCGTTACCGCACTCGCGGCCGGCGCATTCGCCAACATAGCCCATGCTGCGGACGACGGTAGCCTGACCTGGAATGGCATCACCCTTTACGGCACGGTCGACATTGGCGTGGCTTACCAGACGCATGGCGCTCCGCTGAGCCAATACTGGGGCCAGGGTCTGGAGTATCTGATTGCGAAGAACAGCGCTGGCTCGCGGACGACATTTGCGCCCAATGGTCTGAGCCAGACGAAAATCGGTCTCAAAGGCACTGAGGAGATCGGCGACGGGTTTTCCGGCGTGTTCAATGCGGAAGTCGGTTTCCAGCCCAATTCATTCCAGCTCAGCGACGGTCCGCGCTCGCTGATCAAGAACAATGGAGTGCCGCAGGCGAACCAGACGTCGGCTTCCGACAGTAGTCGCGCCGGCCAGTTTTTCAACGGCCCGGCCTATTTGGGTCTCGATTCGAAGCAGTTCGGCACTTTGACCTTCGGTCGGCACAACAACCTGATGCTCGACAACTTCAACGTCTACGACCCGATGGGCAGCTCGTACGCGTTTTCATTGATCGGGTTTTCCAGCTCTTTCTGCGGCAT
>DATHOV010000412.1:0-4775 GCA_035484515.1 Lysobacteraceae bacterium | reverse complement strand
TGCGCATCGAAACCCGCGTCGCGCCAGCCGGTCCAGTTCAGTGGGCCGTCGCTGGCGAAGGCGGTGAGGAAGTCGCGCGCATCGTCCACGTCGGCGATCCAGCCGCCGCGGAACGCCTGGGTGATCGTGCGCTGGCGGCGGTTCTGCACGAACACCTTCCATTCCTCGTTGCGCAGCTCGACGTGGACGCCGAGGGTCTCGCTCCACATCGCGGCGACCGCCAGGGCGAGGCGGCGATGCAGTACCGAGGTGTTGAAGCGCAGTTCGATCGTCGGCGGATCCTCGCGCGTGTAGCCGGCGGTGCGGAACAATCGCTGCGCTTCGTGTTCGCGCTGAGCCTGCGTCCATTTCGCGGCAGGAATCGCGGGCGGCACATAGCCGGAAACCTGCGGCGGCACGATGCCGAATGCATTGGCTTCGCCGAAGCCGGTGAGATAGCGCGTCAGCTTGTCGCGATCCACCGCAAGCGATAGCGCCTGCCGCAGGGCGAGCGCGCGAAGGCATCCGGAAGCCGGAACCGCGGACAGGGATGTCCGCGCGCGCGCGGCGTCAGCCGTGCCGCGGTCGCCGGTCGTCGTCAGGCCGATGCCCGGCGACATGGACGTCGGGCAGGAGCCAGTTCGTCCATTGGGCCCCAATGGAGCTTTCGTGACATTGAACCCGAACCAGAACGCGCCGAGGTAGGGCGCGATATGCAATTGGTCGCCGAAGCGCGCGCGCAGTTGCGCGAGCGGCTGCGGCGGCAGGGTTTCGGTGAGGTCGAGGTCGCCGGCTTCGTAGCGCTTGAGCTCGCTGCCAGCATCCTCGGTCACGAGGTAGCGCACGTGCGCGATCGGCGCGCGCTCGCGGAACTGCGGATTGCGCTCGAGGGTGATCGAGGCCTGCGGCAGCCACGCCTGCAACCGGTAGGCGCCGTTGCTCACCAGATGCCCAGGGCGCGTATGCTGCGCGCCGAATGCCTGCACCGCCGGCAGGTACACCGGATAGGCGATCGGCAGCAGCAACAGGCGCGGCAGCAGCGCCGGTCGCGCAAGATGGAACACGACCGTGTGCGCATCGGGCGCCTCGATGCCGAGTGCCGAGGGTGGCAGCTTGCCGAGTTCGACCTCGCGCGCGTTGCGCAAGGCATCGAATTCCTCGGCGAACGGAGCCGCGGTGGCCGGCGCGAACGCGCGGCGGATGCTCGCGACGACCTGGGGCGCATCGAGCGCTTCGCCATTCGACCACCTCAACCGGGGCCGCAGATGAAACGTCCAGGTCAGGCCGTCCGACGAGGCTTCCCATCGCTCTGCCATGCCCGGGATCGGCGCGCCGTCCGCGCTTTCCGCTACGAGTCCTTCGTACAGATCGCGCAGCACGTTTTCGCAGGCCACCTCCTGGCACCGCGCGGCGTCGAGTGTGGAAGGCTCCGGGCCGTTGCCGCGGTCGAGCGTGTCCTCGCGCGGCGACGCGCCTGCGTGGCCTGAGCATGCCATCGCTCCGCAGGCGAGCAGCGTCAACGCGTTCCGCACGATCGTTGCCATGGGCGGGACGGAACGTTTCACATCGACGGCATCGGCTCAGGGATTACACTGCGGGCTTCGCGATTGTAGGGCACCTCGCCCGCATCGCTGCCGGGAGAATGCAGTGTCAGGTCCGAGCCATGTCAAGGATGCGCCCATCGAAGACCGCCGCGCGCTGGTGGACTACCTCGCGTCCGGCGGCCGGCGGAAGGAACAGTGGCGGATCGGCACCGAACACGAGAAGTTCGGATTCCATCTCGACACGCTGCGTCCGCCGACGTGGGAGGGCGACAATGGTATCCGCGCGATGCTCGAAGGCCTGGCGCGCTTCGGCTGGGAGCGCGTCGAGGAACACGGCAGCCTGATCGCGCTCACCCGCGACGGCGCCTCGGTTACGCTCGAACCCGCCGGCCAGTTCGAACTCTCGGGCGCGCAGCTCGAGAACATCCACGACACCTGCTGCGAAACCTCCTGCCATCTGAAGGAAGTGCAGGCGGTCGCCAGCGAACTGGGCCTGGGCTTCCTC
This sequence comes from Lysobacteraceae bacterium, assembly GCA_035484515.1. Taxonomy (GTDB): domain Bacteria; phylum Pseudomonadota; class Gammaproteobacteria; order Xanthomonadales; family Xanthomonadaceae; genus SZAS-103. Next base: position 2,747 of record DATHOV010000412.1, on the reverse strand, counting down.
GGCATGGGCTTCCAGCCGAAGTGGCGGCGCGAGGACATGCCGTGGATGCCCAAGGGCCGCTACAAGATCATGCGTGCCTACATGCCGAAGAAAGGCGGTCTCGGCCTGGACATGATGACGCGCACCTGCACGGTGCAGGTGAACCTCGACGTCGCCGACGAGGCCGACATGGTGAAGAAGTTCCGCGTCTCGCTCGCGTTGCAGCCGATCGCGACCGCACTGTTCGCCGACTCGCCGTTCACCGAAGGCAAGCCGAACGGCTTCCGCAGCTACCGCTCGCACATCTGGACCGACACCGATCCGGACCGCACCGGCATGCTCGACTTCGTCTTCGCCGAAGGCTTCGGCTACGAGCGTTACACCGACTATCTGCTCGACGTGCCGATGTATTTCGTCTACCGCAACGGCGAGTACATCGATGCCTCCGGCCAGAGCTTCCGCGACTTCCTCGCCGGCAAGCTGCCCGCGTACCCCGGCGAGAAGCCGCGACTGGCCGACTGGGCCGACCACATGACCACGGCTTTCCCCGAAGTGCGCCTGAAGAAATACCTGGAGATGCGCGGCGCCGATGGCGGCCCGTGGAATCGCCTGTGCGCGTTGCCGGCGTTCTGGGTCGGATTGCTGTACGACGAGACCGCACTGGATGCGGCCTGGGATCTCGTGAAAGATTTCACGATGGTCGAACGCCACGCATTGCGCGACGGCGTGCCGCGGCATGGCTTTGCGCTGCCGTTCCGCGATGGCACGATGCTCGACCTCGCACGCGAAGCGTTGAAGATCGCCGTGCACGGCCTGCAACGCCGTGCGCGCACCAACCGTAACGGTGCCGACGAGACTATCTACCTCGAACCGATGCTCGAGTTCGTCGATGCGAGGCAGACGCCAGCCGATCGCAAGCTCGAGCTTTTCCACGGCGCGTGGAAGGGATCGGTCGATCCGGTGTTCCGCGAGTTCGCGTACTGACCATGTACTACGAACCGATCCGTGCACCTATCGGTGACGCCGAGCTCGACGCGCTGTACGCGCTGCTCGATCAGCGCGCGGTGCCGTTCAAGGGCATGTCGCTGGAGATGCTCGATGGCTTCCTGAACGCGCTCGCGGTCGGACCGGAACCCGTTCCCGAGGAAGAGTGGGTGCCGAAGGTGTGGGGCGGGCGGCCGCCGCGCTGGGAATCGCGCGAGGAGGAAGGTCGCGTTCGCGGCCAGTTGATCGCGTTATGGAACGACGTGGTACGGCGGGTTGCAATCGAGCCCGAGGAGCAGGAGAGCGTCGACAAGCCCCTGATCGCGACGCCGGACGCGAACGAGGCCGAACCCGATCTAGCCAATCGCGTCGGCGTCGAATGGGCTTACGGGTTCCTCGACGGCATCCGGTTGCGGGGCGATGCATGGGATGTCTGGATTCATTCGGAGCAATGGATCGACGAGGCCCTGTGGTGCATCCAGGCGATCGCCATGGGCGAGTGGCCGGTTCCCGAGGGGCAGACCGCCGATCCGATATCGGCGATCGAGCGGGGCGCACTGATAGCCGGTCTGCCGCAGATACTGCACGACCTGAACGCGCATCGTTTCGAGAAGCTCGTGTCGCATGAGCCGATCCGCAAGCCGCCCGCGCCGAGACGCAACGATCCCTGTCACTGCGGCAGCGGTAAGAAGTACAAGAAATGTTGTGGAGCTGCGGGCCGTTGAACTGAGCGCTCGCGAGGCCCTCACTCCAGTCCCTCTCCATGGGGAGAGGGCGCCCGAAGGGCCTGAGGGTACGGGACATTTGTGACGCATCGATCTCGCCAAGATACTCATTCGTTCGCAAACTTTGCTTCAAGCGACAAAGGATGGACGCAAGGCGGTTTGAGTGCGGCGTGCCTTCCTCCATCCCGAACCCTCACCCCAACCCCTCTCCCGATGGGAGAGGGGCTCCACATCTGGAGCTGATAGATGAAAAGCCGAGCCGCCGTCGCCTGGGAAGCAGGCAAGCCCCTGTCCATCGAACAGATCGACGTCGAAGGCCCGCGCGCGGGCGAGGTGCTGGTGCAGATCAAGGCGACCGGCGTCTGCCACACCGATGCGTTCACCCTCAGCGGCGACGATCCCGAAGGCCTGTTCCCCGCGATCCTCGGGCACGAGGGCGGCGGCGTGGTGGTGGAAGTCGGCGCGGGCGTGACCAGCGTGAAGGTCGGCGACCATGTGATCCCGCTGTACACGGCCGAATGTCGGCAGTGCAAGTTCTGCAAGTCCGGCAAGACCAACCTCTGCCAGGCCGTGCGCGCGACCCAGGGTCGCGGACAGATGCCCGACGGGACGTCGCGTTTCTCGAAGGATGGCAAGTCCATCCACCATTACATGGGCACGAGCACCTTCAGCGAATACACGGTCGTGCCGGAAATCTCGCTGGCCGTCATCAACAAGGCCGCGCCGCTGGAGAAGGTCTGCCTGCTCGGTTGCGGCGTCACCACCGGGATCGGCGCGGTGCTCAACACCGCCAAGGTCGAGGCGGGCGCGACCGCAGCGGTGTTCGGGCTCGGCGGCATCGGTTTGAACGTGATCCAGGGCCTGCGGCTCGCCGGCGCCGACATGATCATCGGCGTCGACCTCAACAACGACAAGAAGCCGTGGGGCGAGCGCTTCGGCATGACGCATTTCGTCAACCCGAAGGAGATCGGCGGCGAGCTCGTGCCCTATCTCGTCAACATGACCAGGCGCGGCGCCGATCAGATCGGCGGCGCCGACTACACGTTCGACTGCACCGGC
>DATHOV010000411.1:0-3357 GCA_035484515.1 Lysobacteraceae bacterium | reverse complement strand
TGCTTGCCGAAAGGTTCATCGTGTCTTCCTCGTGGTGTCCGGGACAGGGCGCGGGCGCACCGCGCGATCATGTTTGTTGCGGGACAAACGCCTCACCAACCGAATCCATAGCCAACCGCCACCGCGTTGTCTCCGTCGCTGAGGGCGCCGGTGAGGGTCAGTGTCGCGCTCTCGCCAATCGCGTGCTGATATGCGGCCGATAGCGCGTTGTGGCCGTTCTGGGTACCGGCGCCGAAGGCCATGCGGTTGGTCTTGTGGACGCCCGCAGCACTCGCGGTCGCGACTGCCATCGCCGATTGCATCGCGCCACTGCGATCGATGCTCGACTGCATCTGGTCGAAGCGATGCGATACCTCGTCGCCGAAATCGTCGAGCCTCTGGTCCACGGCGTTGAGCTGGTTCATGTTGACCGCGTCGGTGCCTGCGCTGCCGGCTGCGACGTGGGTGATCTGTCGTTCGTCTCCGTCCGAGCCCACCGAAACGGTGTTGGCCCGCTCGCCTGTTGTCGATCCGGAACCGAGCGCTACGCTGTTGTCCGCCGATGCCGTGGCGCCTGCGCCGAGTGCGGTGGAATTTGCGCCGGAGGCGACGCTGCGCGTGCCGTTGGCCGTGCTGTTCGCACCGGAGGCGACGCTCGCCGCGCCGGTAGCGCTCGCGTACGCACCGCTCGCGCTGCTGTGGAATCCGGTCGCATTGCTGCCAATGCCGTTCGCACTGCTGTAAGCACCAAGTGCCGAACTGCCATCGCCCAGTGCTGTGCTGGTGTCGCCCAGCGCCGTGCTCGAGTTGCCGCCTGCCACCGCCAGCGAGCCAATCGCCGTGCTCGAGTTTCCGATTGCCAGGCTGTTCGCGCCATTGGCCGTGCTGTTGTTACCTATCGCACGGCTGTATGCGCCCGTCGCCGAACTGAAATCGCCGAGCGCGATGCTGTAGGCGCCGGTCGCATTGCTGTGGCTGCCAGTCGCCTGCGCGTACACGCCATTGGCCGTACCGAAGTCACCGATCGCACTGCTGTAGGTTCCGGTCGCGGTACTCGCAAAACCGGCGGCGGCGCTAAATGCGCCGGTGGCCGTGGAAAAATCGCCTCCCGCGGACGACTGCGCACCATCCGCGGTGGAAAACCTGCCGTAGGCGCTGCTGTAGGCGCCAGCTGCGTGGCTGGATGCACCTACTGCATAGCTGTACACGCCGGTCGCATCGCTGAGGTTGCCGTAAGCCATCGCGCCCTTGCCGGTTGCAGTTGCCGCGAGGCCGAATGCACGCGCTCCCGAGCCCGTCGCCGTCGCATAGTTGCCGTAGGCGCGCGCGAACGGTCCGGTCGCCGTCGACGCACTGCCGTAGGCACGGGCCGTCGATCCGATCGCAACCGAAAAGTCCCCGGTTGCGCTCGAGTCCAGGCCCATAGCCGTGGCGCCCAGGCCGGAAGCATTGCTGGCGAAGCCGATGGCCGTGCTGTAGGCGCCTGTCGCCTTGCTGTACGTGCCGATCGCGGTCGCAAACCCCCGCGCCGGCGATCCGAGCTGGCCACCGTTCGCACCACTCGCATTCGCATACGCACCGACCGCAACGCTGCCGTTGTAGGCATTGGCATGAAAACCGACCGCAGTCGATGGCGGTCGATAGAAGGAATAAGGGCCCGGCACCTGGTCGGTTGCCCGCGCATAGGCACCGATGGCAACCGCGCCATTGGCCGCACCAACCGTGCCCGCAATGCTGGAATAGCCGACTGCCGTGCTGTAACCCCCGGTCGCATTACCGCCGGAGCACTGCGTACTGGTGCCGTCGTCGCAGTCCTGCGCCATGACGATGCAAGGCGTCGGGCCGACCGCGAACATGAGCGCGATGGCGAGCAGAGTGGGTACCGGATTTCTCGAACGAACAGGATGAATGTTGCTCACGGAATGTCTCCCAGGAAATGAAAGATGGCCAGTCTTGTGTTGCGCGCGTGCGGGCCGCAGGAAATCCCGGCGACGATAGGGCAATGGCGCGCGCACGGATCGCCGCTCGGTCGAATCCCCCCCACCGTGGGGGGGTCGATGCATCTCCGCATCCGGCGCTGAAGGCTTAGCGCGTCGCGGTACAGGTCGGGTCTTGCGCACGTGTTGTGCGATTACCGCGCAGATCCCGCTCCGGACGCGATCCATGACGGCGGATTTCCCGCATCGATATCTCGAACGGCGACAGCCGACACACAATCGCCCGCATGTGTGCCTGGGCGATCGGTTACGCTTGAACACGGCGTCATCAACGCCGTCCGTCGACCCGGACATCGCCATCGAGGCACATGCTCGAAGCCGAATTCATTCTCAAGACCACGCCACCCCGGCTGCCGCGTACGGCACTGGAACGTGAGCGTCTTTCGCGCATCTGGGACATCGTCTGCGACCGCACCGCGATCACCGTGCTCGCGCCCCCTGGCTTCGGCAAGACCACCCTGCTCGTGCACTGGCGACGGCGCTGGCTCGCCGAAGGCGCGCTCGTCGCCTGGCTGACCGCGGACCGCCACGACGACCCCGCACGATTCAACATGGCGCTGCTGCACGCGATCCGTACCGCGAGCGGCCGCGCATCGCTGGATACCTCGGCGACGGAGAGCGCCGCCAACACCGACCACGGCATCGACACCCTGACCGGACTGCTCGCCGAGATCGCCAGCCTCGGCCGACAGACGGTCCTGATCGTGGACGACGCCGAACGCCTGCCCGAGATCAGCCGTCGTTCGCTCGCCTATCTGCTCTACAACGCGCCGTCGAACCTCCACGTGGTGATCGGTTCGCGCGTGCCGCTGGACCTGCGCACCGCCGAGATCGCGGCAAAGGGCAACAGCGCTGTTCTCAAGGTCGACGACCTGCGCCTGCAACTCGAAGAGACGATGGCGATCCTCGACAAGCGCTTCGGGTCGCGGTTGAACCTCGACGAATGCGTGCGCCTGCATGAAGCGACCGAAGGCTGGCCGATCGGGCTGCAGCTCGCGATCGCGACGATCGAGCCCGAGCCCGACCTCTCGGCCGCGATCAACTCGCTGTCCGGACGCCAGGGCGATATCGAGCGCTACTTCATCGAATCGCTGTTCGCCCGATTGCCGGCGCCGCTCGCGTGTTTCCTCGCCCGCATCGCGATCCTCGACCGCATGGACGCGCGGATGTGCGAAGCCGTCACCGGCTGCGACTCGGCGGCGGCCTACCTCGAACAGCTCATGCTCGACACGCCGATCCTGATCGTCGCCGAACTGCAGGGATGGTTCCGGCTGCACCCGTTGATGCGCGACTTCCTGCTCGGCCGCTTCGAGCTGCTGCCGCGCGACGAACGGCAAGAACTGCATCGGCGCGCCTTCGGCTGGTTCGCGTCGCAGCAGCG
>DATHOV010000410.1:0-15847 GCA_035484515.1 Lysobacteraceae bacterium | reverse complement strand
GCCGCGCCATGCCGCCCCAGTGCGCCGAGCGCGCGCTCGGTTGCAGGACCATGCCTGCCGCGTACTGGAACTGGCCGAGCCGGTCCCAGTCGCCACGCACGACCAGCACGTCGCCTTCCTGCACTTTCTGCGCCTGCGGCGACCACATGCGTTCGTCGCCGCGCACGAGTTCGAGCACGGAGACGCCGTACTTCTCGCCGAGCCGCAGTTCGTCGAGCGCATGGCCGACCAGGGACGAGCCCGCCTTCACCCGCAATTCGGTGACGTACTTGCCGTGGACCACATCCTCGACCAGCCGGGTGTCGGTGGTCTTCGGCAACAGCCAGCGCCCGATCAGCATCATGTAGGCGATGCCGACCACGGCCAGCACGACGCCGAGCTTGGAGAACTCGAACACGGTGAAGCCATGCAGCCCCTGCTGCTTGGCGAGGCTGTTGGTGAGCAGGTTGGAGGAGGTGCCGATCAGGGTGCACACGCCGCCCATCTGCGCGGCGAACGACATCGGCATCAGCACGCGCGAGGGTGGCGTCCGCGTCCTCGAGCAGACCGTCAATGCGACTGGCAGGAAGGTCGCGACCAGGGCGGTGTTCTTGATGAAGGCGCCGAGCGAAGCCATCAACAGCATGATCGCGAAGGTCAGCAGCCACGGCTGTTTGATCCTGACCAGCAATCCGACCACCGGATCGAGCCCGCCGCAGCCGACCACGCCGGCATTGAGCGCGAACATCGCGGCGATCGCGACTGTGGCCTCGTTGGAGAATCCGCTCAGGCCTTCGGCGGGCGTGACGATGCCCAGAACGAGCAGTACGGCCAGCACGAGCAGGCCGATCACGTCGTAGCGCAGCTTCTCGCTCGCGAACAGCGTCATTGCGCTCGCGAGCAGACCAGCCACCGTCCATGCCTGCCAGCTCATCGGATCGTGCACTCCCGTGGCCGGAACCGCTGCGCCGTCGTCGCGATCACGAGACCTTCCTCCGGCGCTCGATACCCACGGGCAGGGCTGCGACTGCCGCGAATTCGTGCGCGAACGCGGCCGGATCGGCCAGGTAGTCCAGCGCCATGTCCGTGGCATCGTTGCCCCAGAACAGCGCATCGTCGATGCGCAGCGTCGGCACGCCGAACACGCCGGCGGCGATCGCTTCCTCGGTGTTGGCGCGCAGGGCCGCCTTGACCTCGTCGCGCGCCAGCGCCGCTTCGATGTCGACGATGCCCAGCCGCGCCGCAACCTCGCGCAACGATGCCGCGCTGTCGGCCACGCGGCCTTCGCGCCAGATGTGCGCGAACACGGCGTCGGTCGCGGCGATGGCGTCGTCGGCCGCAAGGATCAGGCGCAGGGCGGCCAGCGGGTTGAACGGATGGGTGGGCGGGAAACGCACGGCGATGCCCAGCCGCCGGGCCTCCCACGACACGAAACGGTAGGTGAAGGCGCGCTTGCCCGGGATCTCGGCCGGACCCAGTTGTCCGTGGTGCTGCAGCAGTGCGCCGAACAGCAACGGTCGCGGACGGATCGGCAGATCCGGATGGTCACGACGCAGCCGCACCCATTGCAGCCAGGCAAAGGGCGAGATGACGTCGAAGTACCAGTCGTGGGCTGCGCTCATGGGGACTTTCGCAGGGCGGCCCCGTAGCGTAATGGATCATTGGCGACCTTGCCCATCGGAAGGGGCGGGAATTGCGGCTGGCTGGTCGTCCCGGTGTCGGCGCCGGCCTTGCTGATCCGCACCCGCAGGTCGAACCAGGCGGCCTGTCCGGTCACCGGATCGGCGTTCGCGTAGTCGCCTTTCGGAGTGCGGTCGGAGATCAGGTGGTTGAGCAGGAAACCGCGTTCGCCCTCGGGCGCGTCCTTCGCCAGCTTCCACGCGCCACGCCGCTTGCCGATCGCGTTCCAGGTCCACACGGTGTCGGGCTGCATGTTCGATGCGCATCTGGCCTGCACGGTGATGCGGCCGTTGTGCGAGTCGAGGTGGACCCAGTCCTCGTCGGCGATGCCGTGTTTCGCGGCCGTATCCGGATGCAGGTACAGGTAATTGTGCGTGGCGATCTGCCGCAGCCAGGCATTCTGCGAACCCCATGCGTGGTACATGAACATCGGCCGCTGGGTGATCGCCGACAGCGGAAATTCGCTCGAAGACGTCTGTGCGCCTTCGAACGGCTCGTACCAGATCGGCAGCGGATCGAAGTGGCGGGCGACGCGTTCCCGGTGCTGTTCCGGCGGTTGCGCCGCGCCGAACCCCTGCGCCGCGAGGCGGAACTTCTGCAGCGGCTCCGAGTACAGCTGGAGGACGATGGGCTCGGCCTTCAGGATGAAACCCATCCGCACCGCCCACTCGAGGTAGTCGCGATTGGCCATCTTGAAATAACGCGCGGATTCGGGAATCTCGCTGCGCCAGAAACCGCCGTGCGCGACATAGGCCTCGATCTGCCCGGGATTGGGCGACCCGATGCCTTCCAGCTCGCCGCTCGCCCCGCGCCACCCCGCGAGCAGGCCGACGCCCGGCGCACGCTGGTGGTTGACGATGTAATCGGCGTAGTCGCGATAGACCGGCGCACCGGCCGCATCGACCATGCCCGGCAATTTCAGCCGTGCGCCGAGTTCGAGCAGCACCGACTGGAATCCGCGCACGTCGCGCGGACGGCCATCGGAATCGGCCTGCGTCTTCGGCTCGAAGATCGGGTGCCGGATCGCGTCGGCAGCGCCATCGGCATCGGAAATCGGGCGGTCGAGCATCGACATGCAGTCGTGACGCTCCAGATACGTGGTGTCCGGCAGCACGAGGTCGGCGTAGGCGACCATCTCGCTCGCATACGCGTCGGCATAGACGATGTGCGGGATCCGGTACTGGCCGGATGCGTCCTTGTCGGTGAGCATGCGCATCGTCTGCGCGGTGTTCATCGACGAGTTCCAGCTCATGTTCGCCATGAACAGCAGCAGCGTGTCGATCCGGTAGGGATCGCCGGCCCAGGCATTGCGGATCACGGTGTGCATCATGCCGTGCGCGGCCAGCGGATAGGCCCACGAATAGGCGTGGTCGATGCGGCGCGGCGTGCCGTCCGCATCCACGAGCAGGTCTTCCGGACCCTGGACGAATCCGAGCGGGTTGCGGTCGAGCACGCCATTGTCCCTGCGCGTCCTGCCGGGACGATTGCCGGGCGGAATCGACCGCGGATACGGCGGCTGGTAGCGGAACGACCCCGGCGCATCCACCGCGCCAAGCAGCAGTTGCAGCAGATGGATCGCGCGGCAGGTGTGGAAACCGTTGGAGTGCGCGCTGACGCCGCGCATCGCATGCATCGATACCGGACGGCCGATCATTTCCTCGTGGCGGCGCCCGTGGGTGTCGGTCCAGGCGATGGGAAGCTTCAGGCCGCTGTCGAATGCGGCCTGTGCAAGCTCGCGCGCGATACGACGGATCGTGTCGGCGGGGATGCCGCAGCGATCGCTCACCGCATCCGGCGAATACTGCGGGTCGAGATAGCGTTCGGCGAGAAGATGGAAGACCGGCATGGCGATGCGACCGTCGTCCAGCGTGTACTCGCCGATCACGCGGGGAGAGATGTCGGGCAAGTCGGCCGGGACGTACTGATTCGGCGTCTCGCCGACGCGCAGCGCGCACAGCGGCCGACCCTCGGCATCGCGCGCGAACAGACCATCGTCGGCACCGCCAGGATTGCGCACCACCAGCCAGTGCGCATTCGTGTAATGCACCAGGTAATCCAGGTCGATGCGGTCTGCGCGCAGCAATTCGTGGATCAGCGCGAACGCGAGCAGCCCGTCGGTACCGGGGCGGATGCCGATCCATTCGTCGGCGATCGCGCCGTAGCCGCTGCGCACCGGATTGATCGCCACGATCTTCGCTCCGCGCGCTTTCAATTTTCCGAGGCCCAGCTTGATCGGATTGGAGTCGTGGTCCTCGGCCACGCCCCACAGCATCAGGTACTGCGTGTGTTCCCAGTCGGGCTCGCCGAATTCCCAGAAACTGCCGCCGAGCGTGTACAGCCCGCCCGCGGCCATGTTGACCGTGCAGAAGCCGCCATGCGCGGCGTAGTTGATCGTGCCGAACTGCTGCGCCCACCAGCCGGTCAGCGCCTGCGACTGGTCGCGGCCGGTGAAGAACGCCAGTTCGTCGGGATTGCGCTCGCGAATGGGTTGCAGCCATCCCGTCGCGATCGACAGCGCTTCGTCCCACTCGATCTCGCGGAATTCGCCGCTGCCGCGCTCGCCGACCCGCAGGAGCGGTTTCGACAATCGTGCCGGAGAGTAGTGCTGCATGATCCCGGCCGAACCCTTCGCGCACAGTACGCCCTGGTTCACCGGATGCGCGGGGTTGCCCTGGATGTAACGGATCCGGCCGTCCTTGAGCCAGACTTTTATCCCGCACCGGCACGCGCACATGAAACACGTGGTCGTTTTTGCTTCGTCGCCGGGGCTGGGAGAAAGGTTGAGCTTCGGTTCGGTCACTGCGCTTGCCTCGCGAGCCCAACTGTTTCAAACCAGTCGCTACAACCATCCATGGTGCGTTGCGCCAGCCCGCACTTCCCGTGCGGGCACTCGCGACAGCGCGGGATGCGTTTCATCGCATCCCGCGTGCGCTGTCGTTCGCCCATCCATGGTGCGTTGCGCCAGCCCGGCCATCCATGGCCGGCCGCAGAATCGGGCAGACGAGTCCACCGGACTCGCCTCAGCGCCCGATTCCGCCCACACCGGCACGCGCACATGAAACACGTGGTCGTTTTTGCTTCGTCGCCCGGCGAAGGCGAAAGCTGGAGTTCCGGTTCACCCATGCATCCATTGTGCCGCCTGGGCGCGGCAATGACGAACCGCCGGCCGCTGCTTGACCGATACTATGGCCCGATCGACACCGCCGACCACGTCATGGAACGCTACGAACGCGCCCACGTCCTGCATCGCCTCTTCAAGGCCTCGCGCTATCCGGTCTCGGTAAAGCGGATGATGGACGAGCTGGGCTGCTCGCGCGCTACCCTGTACCGCGATCTGGCCTACCTGCGCGATGTGCTGGGTGCGCCGCTGGACAGCACGCACGAGGGCTCGTTCCAATACGACGAAGACGAGGGCAGCCGTTTCGAACTGCCTGGCCTGTGGCTGAACTCCGACGAGTTGCATGCGTTGCTCGCGGCCCACCAGTTGCTCGAGCGCACGGGTGCGGGCGTGCTGTCGGGCGCGCTGGCGCCGGTGAAGACACGCATCGACGCCCTGCTCGCCGAACAGGCCGGCGGCAAGCGCTGGCCCGTCGAGCGCGTGCGCGTGATCGCCTCGGGCCAGCGCAACATGGACCAGCTCGCGTTCCGTGTCGCAGCCAGTGCGGTGCTCGATCGTCGGCAGCTTGCCTTCGACTATCGCGCGCGCTCGACCGACGAGCGCAGCCATCGCAAGGTCTCGCCGCAGCGGCTCACCCACTATCGCGACAACTGGTACCTAGATGCGTGGGACCACGAGCGCGACGCGTTGCGCAGCTTCGCGGTGGATCGCATCGCCGCCGCGAACATGCTCGAAGCGCCCGCGCAGGACGTGCCCGACAGCATGCTCGACGAACATCTGGCTTCCGGTTACGGCATCTTTTCCGGCGCGGCGAAAGCCTGGGCGACGATCCTGTTCTCCGCAAGGTCCGCACGCTGGGTCGCGGACGCCCACTGGCATTCGCGGCAGGAGGGGAAATTCCTGCCCGACGGCCGCTACGAGCTGCGTCTGCCCTACAGCAACGGCAGGGAATTGTTGATGGACGTGCTGCGCTACGGCGCCGACGCCGAGATCGTCGCGCCGGCGAGCCTGCGCCAGCAGGCCCGCGCCAGCCTGCAACTGGCGCTCTCGGGGTACGAACGCGATTGATCGGGCACGATTGATCGCCGTGGGCCGGGCTGTCTCATCCCATGAGACGGCCGTATTGCAGGCTGGATTCCACGCCCACCGAGGAGTCCGCCATGCAACATCACGCAAAGCCCGATCCCGTCGTCGAAGACACGCCCCTGCTCGCCCTGCGACGCACGCTGTGGCAACTGGCGGTAGTGGGCGTGGCCGCAGCAGTCGCCATCGACCGGATCGCGCCGGACGCGCGTGCGCTCGCCATCTGGTGCGCGCTGGTTCCGTTCAGCGCGCTGGCCGTGCACCTCCGGTACGAATTATGGAGCCTCTGCAGCAGACCCCGCCGCGCGGATGCCCCACGCATCCGGGCGCGTCGTGGCCGCACGCGCGGCGCGTCTCGCCGACGGTGATGCGCCGCAACGCGGGTCTGGACGGGGCCGGCGTGCGCTGAGACGGCGCCGACTTCGGTCTGCACGCCGGGCCATTGCGGCGCGTCTGCATTTTCCATGTGTCCTATACTGGCGCACATGAAAACGACCCTGCGCATCCTGCTGCTCGCAGCGGCCCTGCCCCTGCTCTGTGCCTGCGGCGACAAGGGCCCGCTGGTGATGCCCGACAAGAGCAAACCGGCTTCGCCCGCACGGACTGCACCGACCGCTCCACCGGCGTCGCCGGGTACGTCCACGCTGCCCGCGCCGCCCGCCTCGCCCGCTGGATGAACGCCGCGGCACAACGGGGATTGCGCTTCACCAAGATGCACGGCGCCGGCAACGACTTCGTCATTCTCGATCTGCGTGCTGCGCGTGGCTATGCGAGTGGCGCGGGCGCAGGAGTGGCGGCTGGTGCGCAACCGCCCGATACGGCGACCTCGCGCCTGCTCGCCGATCGCCATCGCGGCATCGGCTGCGACCAGCTCATCGCGATCCTCGATCCGGTCGTCGCAGGCAGCGTCGCCGCGTACCGCATCTGGAACACCGACGGTTCGCCCGCCGAGCAGTGCGGCAACGGCGCGCGCTGCGTGGCCGCGTGGCTGCACCGGGATCGTGCGACGACGGCGAATGCCTTCGCACTCGACAGTCCGGCCGGCACCATCGAAGTGAGGATGCATGCCGCCGACGACGTCGAACTGGCGATGACCGTGCCCGAGTTCGCCCCTGCCCGCATCCCGCTGGCGATGGCCGACGAGTCGCCCGAGTACGAGATCGATGTGGGCGGCCAGGCCGTCCGCTTCGGCGCCGCCTCGATGGGCAATCCGCATGCGCTGATCGAGGTCGCAGAAATCGCGGTCGCGCCCGTTGCGCGCCTCGGCTCGGCCCTGCAGGCATCGGAGGCATTCCCGGAAAGCGTCAACGTCGGTTTCGCGCAGGTACTGTCCGCCGATCGCATCGCCTTGCGCATATACGAGCGCGGCGTCGGCGAGACCCTGGCCTGCGGCAGCGGCGCCTGCGCGGCGGTGGCGATCCTCGCGCGCCAGGGCCGGGTGGATCGCGATGTCGCGGTCGAGCTTCCCGGTGGCACACTGCGCATCGCCTGGCCGCGCGATGACGCACCGGTGCGCATGCGCGGCCCGGCCGCATTCGTCTTCGAAGGAGAGTGGATTCCATGAGCGAGACCCCGCACGAGGTGATCGGTTCGAACGAGGTCGCGGCCTTCCTGCGCCGCAACCCGCGCTTCCTCAACGAATACCCCGACCTCGCGCTCGGCCTGGTGGTGCCGCGCGAGGAGGGCCGCGCAACCTCGCTGGCGAGCTACCAGCTCGACGTGCTGCGCGACAAGAACCGCGAGCTCAACAAGCGCCTGCTGGAACTGTTCAACAACGCGCAGGAAAACGAGCGGCTGACCGTGCGCACCCACCAGCTCGTGCTCGCCCTGATGCGCGCGCGCAGCGCGACCGAAACGCTGAAGGCGATGGTCGCCAGCCTCACCGAGGACTTCCAGAGCGAACTCGTGCGCGTGGTGCTGCACGCGCCCGTCGCGGGACTGCACGGCGTCGACTGGCTGCAGGTGCTGCCGCGCGATGCGGCGCTGCTGGCGCCGTTCGCCGACTTCTTCGAGAAGGACGAACCGCTGTGCGGGCGCCTGCAGCAGGAAAAACTCGACGCCCTGTTCGGCGCGCGCGTGCACGAAGTTCAATCCTGCGCGCTGCTGCCGCTGGGATCGCGCGGCCTGGTCGCGATCGGCAGCCACGATCCCAACCGTTTCTATCCGGGGATGGGCACGTTGTTCCTGCGGCTTATGGGCGACACGCTCGTCGCGGCGCTGGAGCGCTACGACGGCTGAGGCATCGGCCGCCGCGAATCCGCTGCACGCCGCGCGCGACGCCTTCCTGGCGCATCTGGCGGTCGAACGGCGCATGTCGGTGCACACGCTCGATGGCTATGGCCGCGATCTTTCCGCGCTGTGCGACTGGCTCGATACGCAAGGCATCGCCGCGTGGGAGACGCTCGACGGCGAAACCCTGCGCGCCTTCATCGCCGCCGAACACCGGCGCGGCCTCGGCGCGACCTCGCTGCAGCGGCGCCTGTCGGCCTGCCGCAGCTTCTTCGGCTGGCAATTGCGCCACGGCATGCTCGCCGCGAATCCGGCGACCGGCGTGCGCGCACCGAAGGCCCCGCGCAAGCTGCCGAACGTGCTCGATCCGGACGAGATGACCCAACTCGTCGAAGTGCCCGTCGACGACAACATCGGCAAACGCGACCGCGCCCTGCTCGAACTGATGTATTCGTCCGGACTGCGGCTGTCGGAAACCTGCAATCTGCGTTGGCGCGAACTCGATCTCGACGCCGGCATGGTGCGCGTCACCGGCAAGGGTTCGAAGGTGCGCATCGTCCCGGTCGGCCGCCACGCCTGCACGGCGCTGCGTGCCTGGCGCGAGGAATGCGCGGCGATCCATCCGGTGCCTGCGCGCGGCGACGCACGCACGGCCCGCAGCCGCGGCGCAGTCGCGCACGCCGACGCCGAGCTGCCCGTCTTTCCCGGCCGCGGCGGCGCGCCGATCGGCCCGCGCGCGATCCAGTTGCGCCTGCGCCAGATCGCGCTGAAGCAGGGCATCTTCAAGCGCGTGCACCCGCACCTGCTCCGCCACAGTTTCGCCAGCCACGTGCTCGAATCCTCCGGCGACCTGCGCGGCGTGCAGGAACTGCTCGGACACGCCGACATCGCCACCACCCAGATCTACACGCACCTGGACTTCCAGCACCTCGCCAAGGTCTACGACGCCGCGCATCCGCGGGCGAAGCGCAAGACGTAGCAGCCACGCGAGCCCGTCATCCCCGGATCGAGCCCGTCGATGACAAGCCTTGAGACATACTGACCGCATGACCACACCCCGCGTCACCAACCTCGTCCTCCACCGTGCCTCGCACGCCCTCGAAGTCTCTTTCGACAACGGCGAGACCTTTCGCCTGCCCTGCGAATACCTGCGCGTGGAATCGCCGAGCGCCGAAGTGCAGGGGCACGGCCCGGGACAGAAGGTGCTGGTGGCCGGAAAGCGCGACGTCAACATCGCGGCGATCGAACCGGTCGGCCACTACGGCGTGCTGCTGCGCTTCGATGATGGTCACGCGAGCGGCATCTTCAGCTGGACGACGCTCTATTCGCTGGGGCGCGAGTACGAGACGCGCTGGCCGAACTATCTCGAGGCGATCGAGGCCGCAGGCGCCTCGCGCGAACGGTAGATCGATGCAGACACTTCGGTGCGTTCACCCTCGGTGCGGCTGGCCGACGTAGCGATGCGGCGCAAGCCGCTCCAGCAAGGCGACGTACAAGTCGCGATAGGCCGCGTCGCGGAAATCCATCGGGGCCTTCGTGAGCTGGACGACGCAACTGCCGTCCTTGTTGCGCTCGATCACCGCCACGCCCATCTCCTCCGCCGGAGCAGTAAAGCCCAGCGCCGCCGCGGCGCGCGGACCGAACCAGTTGAGCCAGCCCATCCGTTCCGTGATCGACCAACCGTGCTCGGAAGGAATGCGCAGACGTGTGTCCTGCAGCAGCGGCAAGCCGGAAGCGCGCTCCCACGAAGCCGACCATTCCGGAGAATCGGCGCGCACGAAGAAGGCGCCGGACAGCCATCCGTATTCGCGCAGCTTGCCGATCAGCACCGGCGCCGCCGGCGCGCCGCTGCGGATGCGCATCGAAAACCGCGCCCAGTCCGCACCGTGGGAACCGGCAAAGGGTCCGAGGAATCGGCCCGCCGAGATCCTCACGTGGTTCCGCCGCGAGGCCGCGTTCGCCAGCACCACCATCGACTTCGGCGAACTCCAGGCCCGTTCGACCTCCTTGCGGATACTCATCCCGAGTGGCTCCGGAAAGCTGTCGCGGATGGCGTGTCGGATCGGCTCCTTGAGCACGAACTCGGCCTCGACCACGAGGTTCTCGACCAGCTCGGGCGTCATCCGATCGGCGATGCAGTAGCCGCACAGCTCGACCGTATCGGGCCAGTGGACCAGGGTCACCGGCAGGACGCGGTCGTCGACGGGCGCCATCGAAAGCTCTGTCATGGTCGGGGCGGGTATCCGGAATCGAAGTGCCGATTCTAGCCCGCACGACGAGACTCATGCCGATGGAATGCCCACTCCGGGCCACCGACCCCTCGCATCACTCCCGCTCGAACTGTGCGATCTCGTCGAGCAGGCGTTGCGCCTTGGTCAGGCTGCTGCCGGCGAGGCTCTCGTCGACGGCGCGGGCCACGTTCGGGCGACTCGGATGGCGCGACCAGCGGTGGAAGATCCACGTCAACAGCAGGCCCGCCACGCCAGTCGCAATGCCCCACCAGACCACCGAAGGCGCATGCGCGTAAAGATCCACGCCGGCGAGGCCGATCAGCACCATCATCAGCGGGATCCACAGGAACCACCACGCCAGGCCGAGGCCGAGGCCGGTGCGGATGTAGAAGCGGCGCAGGCTCGCGAACTGCTGCTGGATGGCGAGCACCGGCGAGGAATGATCGATGCGTCCGATGAAGCCCAGGGTGATGCCGCCGAAGGCGATCAGCGCCACGCCATAGACCTGCAGGACGATGCCGGCGATCAGCAGGTGCGGTATGCCGACGTAGTGCGGCCAGAAGGACACCGCCAGCAGCACGAACGCGGCCCCGAACAGCATCTGCAGGACCTGCCCGACCACCAGCGGGCGCAGGCCGCGCATCATGCGGTCGAGCTTGCTTTCCTTGAAGACGAGGAAGTTCAGTGCGGCCTGCCGGTCGAGACGCTGGTCGAGCGTCTGCCACGCGGCCTTCATGTCGTCGAGTTCCATGGCGTTGCTCCAGTTCATGACTTCAGTCCTCTGCGATGCCCGAGCGGATGCGCTGCTTCAGGCGGTTGATCTTGGTGGCTACATTGGTCTCGGTGATGCCGAGCACTTCGGCGATCTCGCGGTAGCTGCGTTCTTCCAGGTACAACAGCATCAACGCGCGGTCGAGCACGCCGAGCCGGTCGATGAAGGCGTGCAGGGCGCGCACGCGCTCGTCGGACTCGTGCGGCATCGCATTCTCGTCCGCGAGGTCGTGCGCTTCCTCGTCCAGCGGCACGGCATGGCGGTCGCGCAAGCCCGCGCTGCGCGCCTGCGAGATCGCGACGTTCAATGCGATGCGGTACATCCAGGTCGAGAACGAACGCGCCGGGTCGTAGCTGCCGAACGAACGCCAGGCCTGCACGCAGATTTCCTGCGCGAGGTCGCGCCGGTCCTCGGCGTTGCGGCAGTACATGCCGGCGACCTTGAACACGATCTTCTCGTGCTGCGCGAGCAATGCCTGGAACCTGTCCCGCACCGTGCCCATCGCGATGTCCACCGTTGCCGTATGCACCTGCGTGCTCCCGAATCCTGCCTTACATCGTGTGATTCGCGCGAGCGGTGGGAAAATCACAGTGACATCGCTCGGCGCCCTGACAGGCCGGGACATCGCGGCGGGCAATTGACTGGCAGCTAAACGAGAACCGGGACGACAGTCATCCGCGACGCATGCGCGGAATATCCTCGGGAAGCGCATGAAGCGCGATACCAGCCAGGGAGCATGATCATGGCCGTAAGAAAAACTGCAATGGGCCGCAAGACCGCCAGCAAGACTTCGCCGAAAAAAGCGTCCGCCAAGCCGGCGAAGAAGAAAGCCGCTTCCGAAAAGAAGCCGCGCAAGCAGACGGCTGCCGCGAAGCGAGTCGCCGGTACGTCCGCGAAGAAAGTTGCGGCGCCACGCAAGCGCAAACCCAAGCCGATCACGCCCGAACAGGCGCTCGCCAATACCAGGGCGTTGCTGGAAGCGAAGAACGAAGCGGCGAAACAACCGCCGAGCTATCCATCGGCCGGCGACCCGCACTCGCATGCGACCGAGTCCATTCCCGACCACCAGGCGCCGATGGCCCATGCAGTACCGCCCGAGGCGAAGTCGGGACACACCGTCGGCCGTGGCAACCAGGGCATGCGCAGTCAGAGCTGAAGCATTTCGGAGGCCAGTACCGCGTCGGTGGCTCGCTCACCCGGTGAAGTAATACCTGCACAGGTGGAAGAACACCGGCGCGGCGAAGCTCACCGAGTCGAGGCGGTCGAGCATGCCGCCATGGCCTTCGATCATCGAGCCCCAGTCCTTCGCGCCGAGGCTGCGCTTGGCGGCGGACAGCGACAGGCCGCCGAAGAAACCGGTGAGCACGACCACCGCCGACATCAGCGCCGCCTGCAGCGGCGTGAATGGCGTGATCGGCCACAGCGCGGCGCCGATCGCGACCGCGGACAAGCCGCCGCCGACGAAACCCTCCACCGTCTTCGACGGACTCACCCGCGGCGCAATCGCGTGCCGGCCGAACAATTTTCCGAACACGTACTGCAGCACGTCGCTGATCTGCACCACGATCAGCAGATAGATGATCAACAACAGGTTCCTGCCGACATCCCCATGCAGGTCGAGCAGCAGTAGCGCCGGCACATAGCTGATGCAGTACACCGTGATCAGCACGCCCCACTGGATCTTGGTCACGCGCTCGAGGAAGCCCTCGGTGTCGCCCGACATCGCCATCAGCACCGGCAGCGACAGGAAGCCGTATACCGGCAGGAAGATCGCGAACAGCCCGTACCAGCCGTCGTATATCAGCCAGTACTGCGCCGGCAGCATGATGTAGAAGCACGCGACCAGCGGCATGTGATCGCCGGACCGCGTCGGCGTGAGGGTGACGAATTCGCGCAGGGCGAATACCGAGGCGATCGCGAACAGCAGCACGGTGGCGGTCTGCCCGAGCAGGAAGCAGGCCGCGAGCACCGCGACCATCACCCACCAGGCGCGGATGCGTGCGTTGAGGTTGTCGATCGTTGCGCTGCCGCCTTTCTTCCCGGCGCGCATCTGCAGCACCCAGCCGATCAGCGAGGCGACGACCAGCAACGCGGCGATGCCGCCCATCAGCCAGTAGAACTGCTCCTGCGTTTTCATGCGAGCTCCACGATGGCGGCGCGGGCGCGTTCGAGGAAGACGTCCTTCGCCTCGTCCGTCCGCCGTTCCAGCGGCGCCCCGAATCGCACCGAACACGTCAACGGCACCGGCAGCCAGGTTCCCTTCGGCATGCTGCGATACAGGTTGTCGAGATACACCGGCACCAGCTCGGCCTCTGGAAAGCGCGACGCAAGATGGAAGATGCCGCTCTTGAACGGGCTCGGCAACGCCTGCGCGCGACGCGTGCCTTCGGGGAACACGATCAACGAGTCGCCACGCTGCAACGCTTCGTACAGCGGAGCAAGCGGATCGCCCGCGCTGCGGTCGGCGCTGCGGTCGATGAACAGCGCGTTGAAGCCTCTCGTCGCCAGCCACGCGCGGATGCCCGTTCCCCAATAGTCCTTCGCCGCGACCGGCCGCGTGCTTGCGCGCAGTTTCGGCGGCAACGCGCTCCATAGCGCGAGCGTGTCGAAATGGCTGGTGTGATTCGCGTAATAGATGCGCAATGCCGGCAACGGCCTGCAGCCGACCCAGCGCGGCTGCGCGCCGACAAGCACACGGACGCTTCCGGCGAGCAGATGCGAAAACACGTCAGCTCCCGGCCCGCAGTTGCCGCGCGATCGCGCGCGTACGGGTGATGCAGGTCAGCAGCGAACCCGCAGCAATCAGCACGGCCGCCGCAAGAAGTGCGTAGCGCTGCGCATGCCAGAACGTTTCCCCCGCGCCAGCGAGGCATGCGACCGTCAACGCCGCCATCCGCTGCTGCTTCGCGAACGGCCCGCGGAAGTCCTGCACGAACCCGAGCGAGCCGCCGAACACGCGGACGTACGCCGTCAACGCCGCCAGCAACGCGCCCAGCCATCCCAGCCACGGCATCCAGCAGGCGTAGCCGAGCGCGACGATCAGCAGCGAATCGGCGACGCGGTCGGGAAACTCGTTGTAGATCTTGCCGACCGCCGAAGCCTTGCCGCCTTCCATCGCGACCATGCCGTCGAGCAGGTTGCAGACCAGCCGAAGTTGCACGCACAGCGCGCACAGCAGCAAGCCGATCCACGTCGGCCACCACGCAAGCAGCGCCGCGCCGATGCCGGCGTACCCGATGCTGACGACCGAGATCTGGTTCGGCGTGATCGACGAGCGCGCGAGCGCCGCCGCCATGCGCCGCGCCCAGCCGGCGTCGCGCGCGGCGATCGGCCGTCGATTGGATTCGCTGTCGGACACCGCATTCCCCACCGCCGTCGTTCACCAGCTTACAACGCGTGGAGCGTCCCCGGCGGGACAGCGCGATCGCTCAGTACAGCGGAGTACCGGCGTTGTATGCGGCCACGAAGGACTGCCAGTCGAGGTTGACCTGGGCGGCATAGCTGAAGGCGAATGCCGAAATCTCGGTCTGCAGCCCGCTGCTGTTGTCGGCGGTCTTGATCGCCGAATCGATGTCGTAGGGCACGATCGCGGCGTTGTAGTCCTGGTCGGCCAGCGCGTGCGCGCTCGCCAGCGCCTGCGCGATCCAGGTCGCTGCGGTATCGAACTTCGAGCTGCTGGTGAGCTGGGTGTAGTCGAAGTCGGCCTGGTACGGGGACTTCTCGTGCACGTAGTACTGCACGCCGTTGACCGTCGCGTAGCCGGCCAGCACATCGGCGTTGCGCAACTGCGCCTTGTTGCTCATGTCCACGCGATCGCCTTCGCTGGAGGCGTAGTCGATCGCCGGAAGGTTGCCCGGAGCGGCGAGCGCGACATCGCTGGTCGCCTCCTGCTTCATCTCGAGGATCACGTCGTCCGAGGTCGACGTGGATGGCCCTTCGACCAGGACGTAATAGCGCAACCGGCCGAGGCTGCCGGTGCCGGAGCCGAGCTTCTGATGGATGTCCTTGATCGCGTAGAAGCTGTTCGCGTAGCGCTTGGACGAGGAGATCGTCTGGATGTAACCGGTCACGGCGCTGGAGATCGCCGAATACGTCGCGCTGTCGACAGCGACCAGGTTCGAAGTGTTCTGGAACGTGCGCACGCCGTTCTTGGTGCTGGTGTACTTGGACAGCAGATCGGAACGCGATGCGCCGTCCGCCGCGGAGATCGTGTCCTTGACGACGCCGCTGGTGCCGCCGGCGGTGAGCTGGAACGAGGACTCGCCGTTGCCTTTCGCGAAACTCGCGATCTGGCTGACGTAGGCGGCGATGAAGGTGTCGATGGCGGTGGTGATCTGGGCATCGGTCAAGCCGTTCTCGCGGCCCGCGAGCACCATGCTGACCGCGGTGCGGCGCAGGTCCCACACGTACTGGTCGAGATACCCTTCGTCGAAGTCGTCGGTCGTGAACACGGCCGTCCCGCTGCTGTCGCGCTGCGCGCCGAAGTTGTCGATGTGCGCGTCGCCGCCGATCCAGGTGAAGCCGGTCGCGTACGAGGTGTAGCTCGACGCCGGCAGCGTCGTCATGTCGCGATAGAAGATGTCGGCGGTGCCGCGATAGAAATAGAACGCGCTGCTGCTCATCAGCTGCATCTTGGTCGCGAGGTCCGCGCTGTCGGTCGCTGCGTACGGGTGGTTGTAGCTGTAGACGTCGTTCACGACCCACGCCGAACGCGACGTGGCAGCCCGCGCTCCCGCGCACAATGCGGTGCAGATC
>DATHOV010000409.1:0-6640 GCA_035484515.1 Lysobacteraceae bacterium | reverse complement strand
ACGCGGCTCATGCCCTTGCCGAGGTCGGTCGTGGCGGCCGCGGGCATGTTGCTGACCGCCATCTGCCCACTGGGCACGTCCGCGCTCAGGGTGAACGTCGCCTTGTAGGCGGGCTCGTCCCATGACGGAACGAACCGGCGCGCATCGGAATTCTCGAACTGGGTGAACAGCGCGCGCTTCTTGCCGCTCTTGGTTTCGTAGTCGATCGCGAACAGGCCATTGGCCTGGGTGCCGATCTTGCCGGTGTAGTCCATCGCGAGCCTGTAGCTGCCTGGCGCGATGGGCTGGTCGAAGGCGAAGGTCGCGGTCTGCGCGTCGGCATCGACCGTCACCTTCGGCGCACCGAACGTCGTCTTGCCGTCGGCGGAGGTCAGCGCCGCGTTCGCGAAGCCCATGTCGATCGCATTGAGCGTGATGCTGCCGGTGGGCGCGAGCACGTCGATGTCGATCGTCGCCTTGCCGGTGAAGCGCAGGTTCGCCGCATCCGGCACGACTGCCACGTCGTAGTGTGTCGGCCGCACGCTGCGCGGCAGCTGCGTGGTCGTCTGCCCGGCGGGAACGGCCGCCGTATCGGCAGCGAGGACAGGCAACGACGGGATGCCGGCAAGGGCGATGGCGACGGCGAGCGGCAGGAGACGACGCATGCAGGATTCCTCTGGGGGATGCGAAAGGGCATCCGGATGGCGTAACGGCCACCGCGTGGCTCATCCATCCGGAAGACAACGATCGTAGCCGTCCCGACGGCAAAAGACCCCTGCCATTGGATGGTCTGCTGGATGCTCTGCAAGCGAACCGGGCAATCCGGCGCGGGTCGGGGTAATCTGGGCAAGGGTAAGGCGAATGGCCGCATCCACCGGAAGATTCGGCCAACCAGCGCACGACAGGCTTGCACGATGGAACTTTCGCTCAACGAGACTGCGTTCCACCAGACGTTCGAGCGCATCACCGATGCCTATGTCGCGCTGGATGTGGACTGGCGCTACACCTACGCGAACGCGAAAGCCTGCGAACTGATCGGCTGCCCGGCCTCCGAGCTGATCGGGGAAAGCATCTGGACGGAATTCCACGAAACCAACGGTCATCCGTTCCGCCATGCCTGCGAGAAGGCGATGGCCGAACAACGGCCGGTCTTCCTCGAGGCGTTCTACGAGCGTCGCGGGAGCTGGTTCGAGAGCCATATCCATCCTTCGCCGGACGGAGCGACGATCTATTTCATCGACATCACCGAGCGCAAGCGGATGGAGGAAGACCTCCTCCATCACCAGAACATGCTCGACGAGGCCCAGCAGGCCGCCCGCATGGGCAGCTGGGAATGGGAGATCGCGAGCAACAAGGTGACCTGGTCGTCCGAGCTCTACCGCATCTACGGCCTGGATCCCGGGCAGTACGCAGCCACGTTCGAGGGCTATCTCGCACTCGTGCACCCGCTCGATCGCACGCGCGTGCAGGGCATCATCCAGAACGCCTGCGTCGACCACGCCCGTTTCGAGTTCGACGAGCGCATCGTGCGCGCGGACGGTTCCGTGCGCACCCTTCACAGCAACGGCATGGTGGTGACCGACGCACAAGGCAAGCCGATCCGCATGCTCGGCGCCTGCCAGGACATCAGCGAGCGCCGGCGCTACGAGCAGATGGAAGCCGCCCACCACGAGATCCTCGAAGGCATCGCCGCGCAGCGGCCACTCGCCGAGAGCCTCGAACGCATCGCCCGCCTTCACGAGGAACTCAATCCCGACGCGCTGTGCTCGGTACTGCTGATCGACGACGAAGGCGAGCATGTCCTGCACGGAGCCGGTCCAAGCCTGCCCGCGGCCTACAACCAGTCCATCCACGGCATGGCCATCGGCGAGGCGCACGGTTCCTGCGGCACCGCGGCGGCACGCGGCGAGCGCGTCGTCGTCGAGGACATCGCCACCCATCCGTACTGGAAGGACTACCGCGGGCTGGCCACGGCCCACGGCTTGAAAGCATGCTGGTCCACGCCCGTGCTCGGTCACGATGGCCACGTGCTCGGCACGTTCGCGGTGTATTACCGCGATCCGCGCTCGCCGACCGCGGACGAGCTGCGCGACATCGACCGCATGCTTCCGATCACCGCCACCGCGATTGAAAGCGCGAGGCAGAGCCGGCGCATGCTCGAACGCGACCGCTTCTTCGAGCTCTCGACCGAGATCTATTGCATCTTCGATCCGGCGAGCGAACGGATCGTGCAGGCCAACCCTTCCTTCAGCCATATCACCGGCTACAGCGCCGAGGAACTGGCCTCCAGGCATTACCAGGAGTTCGTGCATCCCGACGATCGCGGCGCCACCGCGAATGCGGTGACGGTGCTCAACGAGGCCGGCGGCCGGATCAGCGCGTTCGCATATCGCTTCCACTGCAAGGACGGCAGCTATCGGTGGCTGGAATGGGAATCGGTGGTCGCTGCCGACGGGCTGGCCTACGCCGCCGCACGCGATATCACCGAGCGGCGCAAGGCCGAGGCTGAGCTGGCCTACGTCGCCAGCCACGATGTGGTCACCGGCCTGCCGCACCACCTCGTGTTTGAACGCACGCTGGCGGGCCTGCTGGCGGACCCGACCGCGTCGGTCTGGCTGTTCTTCATCGGCCTCGACCGCTTCCAGACGATCAACGAATCGATGGGTCACGTGATCGGCGACGAGTTGTTGCAGACCGTGGGCGAGCGCCTGCGCGCGACGCTCGGTGACGATGGCCAGATCGCGCGCTTCACCGGCGACGAATTCGTGATCGCCTCCACCACGATGGACAGAACATCGGCGATGGCGCTCGCCGACCGCCTGCGCGATGCGGTCGCACGGCCGATCGAGCGTGGCGGCTACCGCCTGCTGCTCACCGCCAGCATCGGCATCAGCCATTCGCCCGAGCATGGCCACACGGCGAAGGAACTGCTGCGTCGCGCCGAAGCGGCGATGACGCGCGCCAAGCGCCAGGGCCGCGACAGCGTCTGCGAGTTTTCCATCGAGCAGATGCAGGACATCGAGGACCGTCTCGTCCTCGGCAGCCACCTGCGCGGGGCGATAAGGCGCGGCGAACTGGAACTCCACTACCAGCCGCACCGCCGCGCCAGCGACCGCGCCCTGACCGGCTTCGAGGCCCTGCTGCGCTGGAACAGCAAGGAACTCGGCCGCACGCCGCCGGCGCGTTTCATCCCGATCGCCGAGTCGCTCGGTCTGATGCCCGAGATCGGCGCATGGATCGTGGACGAGGCCTGCCGGCAGATGCGGGCATGGATGGACCGCGGCCATCACGGCTTCACCATCGCCGTCAACGTGTCCGCGCAACAGTTGCAGCGCCACGGCCTGGTCGATCAGGTGCGCGCGGCCCTGCAGCGGCACGCGGTGCCGGCCGAAGCGTTGAGCATCGAGCTGACCGAAAGCTCGCTGATGGAGAACGTGCTTCGCGTGCGCGACACACTGGCCGAACTCAAGGCACTGGGCACGACGCTCGCCCTCGACGATTTCGGCACCGGCTATTCCAGCCTGTCGTACCTCAAGCAGTTCCCGATCGACAAGCTCAAGATCGACCAGAGCTTCGTGCGCGGCCTGCCCGACGACGTCGACGACGCCACCATCGCGCGCACGATCGTCGCCATGGCCCACCAGTTGCGCATGGTGGTCGCGTCCGAAGGCATCGAGACCGAGGCGCAGGCCGCCTTCCTCACCGACATCGGCTGCGACGAATTGCAGGGCTTCTACCTCGGCCATCCGGTGGTGGCCGAGGAAGCCGAGGCGTTCTTTCCCAGGCAGTAGAGCGATGTAGCCCGGATGCAATCCGGGCTACATCTTCACCGCTGCCAGACCAGGCATAGGTTGTTGGCCGGCATCGCGACATCGGCAACACGTCGCAACCCGATCGACCGCGCCAGCGCGTCCACCTCTTCCATGTCGCGCAGACCCATGTGCGGCGCGCGCGCTTTCAGGTCGGCATCGAACGCGGCATTGCTCTGGCTCGTGAAGCGGCCACCGATATTGAACGGGCCGTAGATCGCGACTGTCGCATCCGCCGCAAGAACGGCATCCAGCCCCGCGAACATCGTCAGCACCTCATCCCAGCCCATGATGTGCAGGGTGTTGGCGCTGAATACCGCGTCGAAGCGCGAAGCCGGCCACGACCCGCTGGCCACGTCGAGCTCGATCGGCTCGGGCGTGTTCGGCAACCGCTCCGAATCGAGCCAGGCGTGGATGCCCGGCAGGCTCTGCGCACGATCCGAACACTGCCATGCCAGATGCGGCAGGGTCGCCGCAAAATGCAGCGCGTGCTGGCCGGTGCCGCTGCCGATCTCGAGTACGCGCCGACGATCGGCGAAGTGCGTGCGCAGCACGTCCAGGATCGGATCGCGGTTGCGCTCGCAGGCTGGCGAAAAGGGGCGGGCGATGGCCATGCGCTCGGATTCTGGGTTTGCGGTTCGGAGAGGTCGTGCCGTGACGACCCTCACCCCACCGCACGCACGAACAGCGTCTTCCCCCGCTCTTCCACCGCAAAGTGGTTCGGATGGCGCTTGAGCAGATCGCTGAGCTTGCGATGGCCGTACAGGCGCGGATCGAAGTCGGGACGAATCTTGGTCAGGTAACTCCCGACCGCACCCAGGTGCGCCCAGCCCTGTTCATCGGATGCTTCCTCGATCGCGCGTTGCAGCAGATCGAGGGGCAATGGCGAAGACGCCGGTTTCGCCGGTTTCGGAGTCGCCATGGGCCCAGCAGCCGGCGGAACGGTCGAAGCCGCGTCGACCGGCTTTCCAGACTCCGCTTTGCCTGCTCCCCGACGCGTCGTCCCTTTCGCCGGCCTGTCGCGTGTCTTCGAAGCCGGCGCGGGCGCATCTTCCGCGCGCAGCACTTCGGTGTAGATGAACTTGTCGCAGGCCTGCACGAACGCGTCCGGTGTCTTGTGCTCGCCGAATCCGTACACGATCAGGCCCTCCTCGCGCATGCGCTGCGCGAGCCGGGTGAAGTCGCTGTCGCTCGACACCAGGCACACGCCGTCGAAGCGACCGGTGTACATCAGATCCATCGCATCGATGATCAGCGAGCTGTCGGTCGCGTTCTTGCCGCTGGTGTAGGCGAACTGCTGCACCGGATTGATCGAATGCTTGAGCAACACCTGCTTCCATTGCTGCAGCCGCGTGGACGTGAAATCGCCGTAGATGCGCTTGACGCTCGCGACGCCGTACTTCGCGACTTCGGCGAGCAGGCCCTCGATGACTGATGGCTGCGCGTTGTCGGCATCGATGAGCACCACGAGGTGACGCTGGCCGTCGTCGCTGTCGGGCTTGTTGCCGGTTCTGGATTTCATCGCCTGCTCCGGGCAGAAGTGTCGTTCGACCTGTTCGCATTGTGCGCGCCGGAGAGCAAAGTAGCCCGGATGTAATCCGGGATCACCCTGTACGTGCTCCCGGATTTCATCCGGGCTACATGCTTCTATGTCCGATTTCCACCCACAATCGCCAACCCCACGGCCTCGGCCACCTTGATCCCGTCCACCGCCGCGGAAAGGATTCCGCCCGCATAACCCGCGCCTTCGCCGGCCGGATACAGGCCGCGCGTATTGAGGCTCTGGAAATCCTCGCCGCGGGTGATCCGCACCGGCGATGAGGTGCGCGTCTCCACGCCGGTCAGCACCGCGTCGTGCATCGCGAATCCCTTGAGCTGGCGATCGAACGCGGGCAACGCTTCGCGGATCGCGGCGATCGCGTAATCCGGGAGCGCGCCCGACAGATCGCCGAGTCGCACGCCGGGCTTGTACGAAGGCAGCACGGAACCGAGTTCCCCCGATGCGCGACCCGCGATGAAATCGCCGACGAGTTGTCCCGGCGCCTCGTAGTCGCCACCGCCGAGTTCGAACGCACGCTCTTCCCAATGCCTCTGCAACGCGATGCCGGCCAGTGGCCCCTTGCCGTACGGCGCGAAATCCTCCGGCGCGATGCCGACCACGATCCCTGCGTTCGCGTTGCGTTCGTTGCGCGAATACTGGCTCATTCCATTCGTGACCACGCGCCCGGGCTCGCTCGCGGCCGCGACCACCGTGCCGCCCGGGCACATGCAGAAGCTGTAGACCGAGCGCCGGCTTCCATCAGAAGCGGGCCTGCAGTGATGCACCAGCTTGTAGTCCGCCGCGCCCAGGAGCGGATGCCCCGCCTGCGGCCCGAAGCGTGCGCGGTCGATCAGCGACTGCGGATGCTCGATGCGGAAACCGATCGAGAACGGCTTGGGCTCGACGAACACCCCGCGCGCATGCAGCATCGCGAAGGTGTCGCGCGCGCTGTGCCCGAGCGCGAGCACGACATGGTCGGCACGCAACTGCTCGCCGCTTGCGAGCGTCACCCCACGCACATGGCGTACCCCTTCCGCATCGTTCTCTACCAGCAGATCGTCCACGCGCTGCGCGAACCGGATCTGCCCGCCCAGCGACTCGATCTGCGCGCGCATGTTCTCGACCATCGACACCAGCCGGAACGTGCCGATGTGCGGCTTGTTCACATACAGGATTTCATCCGGCGCCCCGGCCCGCACGAACTCCGTCAACACCTTGCGCCCGTGATGCTGTTTGTCGCCGATCTGGCTGTAGAGCTTCCCATCCGAGAACGTCCCCGCCCCGCCCTCGCCGAACTGCACGTTCGACTCCG
>DATHOV010000408.1:0-7034 GCA_035484515.1 Lysobacteraceae bacterium | reverse complement strand
GCCGGCATCAACACGCCGCCGTTGACGATCAGGAAGTTGGCGTACGAGGCAGCCAGGCGCCTGCCTTCGTCCATGATCGGCTGCGGCCAGGGCAGGGCGAACAGTCGGTACGACTTGCCGTCCAACGTGTGCATTGCGGCGAGATCGTCCTCCATGCGGCGAAGTTCGTCGTAGTGCGCGTCGTTGGTGTCGTCGCAGGATTGGTGGACGATCGCATCGGGTGCCGCAAAACGCGCCAGCGTATCGATGTGCGCGTCGGTATCGTCGCCATCGAGCACGCCATGGTCCAGCCAGAGAACGCGTCGCTGATGGAGCGTCTCGGCCAGGCGCGTCGACAGCTCGCTGCGGTCCAGCCCGGGATGCCGCGAATGCAGACAATGCCAGGTGCAGAGCAGGGTGCCGTCGCCATCCGTTTCGATCGCGCCGCCTTCCAGGGCGAATTCGCTCCGGTCGCGGCGTGCACGGTGGAACAGGCCTTGCGCAAACAGGTTTTCGACGAGGCGGTCGTCGCGTGACGAGGCGTACTTGTCGCCCCAGGCGTTGAAGCGGAAATCCAGCAGCCTGAAGCCATTGTGGGCGATCAGGCTGATCGGCCCCGAGTCGCGCAACCAGGTGTCGTCGTACTCGACTTGTACATAGCGCAGGCGATGCGCGGGAATGTCGGCTGCTTCAAGCAGCCTTGACGCATGCACGCGCAGTTCCGTGCTGGCGACGCATACCAGCACGGGCTGGAAAAGCGCGATCGCGCCGATCAGACCGACATAGCAGGATTCGATGGCGGGCAGGCGCGCGGCCCAATCCGTGCCGGCATGCGGCCATGCGACAAGAACCGCCGACTGCGGCTCCCACTCCGCGGGAAAGCGAAACGCGGGAGCGATCATTTTTTCCTAGCGCGCGGGCGCCGGTCCGATTTCCTCGGGCGTGGCGTGGTTGAGGACGATGTCGACCACGTGGCCATGCGCGAAATACACGGTGTACTGGGGATACTGCCAGCGTTCGATCACGGGCCACTGCGGCCTCTGGCCGCCACGGGGATCGAGCTTCTCCGTCG
Source organism: Lysobacteraceae bacterium (assembly GCA_035484515.1). Lineage (GTDB taxonomy): Bacteria > Pseudomonadota > Gammaproteobacteria > Xanthomonadales > Xanthomonadaceae > SZAS-103. The sequence goes on along the minus strand of DATHOV010000408.1, from coordinate 5,983 downwards.
GTGCGCCGAAGCGCTGTTCGACCTTGGCCATGCTCATGCCGTGCATCGGGCGGGCGACCGATGCGGCCATCTGCGCGCGATCGACCAGCAGCGTGTCGGCGTGCGCCGGCTGATAGAAGGACAACAACGTGGCAGCGGCCGAGATCATCAACAAGCGGTTCATCGCACTCTCCCCAGTGTAGGAACGCGAACTTTGTATCAGAAGCTGCGGTTGATCGCCATGCGAAAGGCGGTCGGGCCGTTCGAAACCGGGCGTATCAGCCCGACCTCGTCGTACCGCAGGAGCGACTCAGCGCTGGCGTGCCTTGAAGCGCGGGTTCGACTTGCAGATCACGAACACCTTGCCGCGGCGGCGGACGACCTTGCAGTCGCGATGGCGGCTCTTGGCCGACTTGAGGGAGGAAAGGACTTTCATCGGAGTGACTCGGCTGGTGACGGGTTAGCTGATCATCATATCGTTAAATGCAGTGCTGATTCAACAGCTTAAATAGGCCCTTTCGTTTCGGCTGAGGCCAGAGGCGTGCTGCGGCGAAAATCCTTGCATGAGGCGCGCATGGCATCGCGTGGGCGATCGGCCAGTCGATCCTCATGTTTCCGATTGTCTCGCTCAAAAACACGCGGCGCGGACCTGCGACGGAAATTCCCTGGCTAACAACGGCGCGATGCGGACCCGGGTTGGAAGGTTCCGGGTTAGCAACGGGGCGAAACGGACCCGGGATGGAAGATTCCGGGTTAGCAATGGAGCGAAACGGACCCGGGTTGGAAGGTTCCGGGTTAGCAACGGGGCGAAACGGACCCGGGGATGGAAGATTCCGGGTTAGCAATGGAGCAAAACGGACCCGGAATGGAGAAATCCGGGTCAGCAATGGCGCGACGCGGACCCGGGATGGAAGATTCCGGGTCCGCAATGGCGCGAAACGGACCCGCATCGGAGTTTCCGGGTTCGGGGAAGAACCGTGATGAATCTGTTCAGGAATTGATGACTCTGGAGAAAAGTCGCGATGACTCGGCGCGAAAGATGATGCCTTTGGAGAAAGGTAAGGTCCTGACGCCCTGGCACGGAGATGACACGAAAAATGTATGGAGCATTTTTTCATTGTGGGCAGGAGAGTGCCCGGCCCATGGGCCGGCCGCCAGCTGGCTAGAATGACTGTCTTTCCAGACGCCAGGGTTCCATGGACGCGAATGCACCCGTATTGACCATCGACGGACCTTCCGGGTCCGGCAAAGGCACGATCAGTCGTATCGTTGCCGGGCGCCTGGGCTGGCACTACCTCGACTCGGGGGCGTTGTACCGGGTTGTCGGCTACGCCGCGCAACGCGACCGCGCGGACCTGGCCGACCATGCCGCTCTGGCCGCCTTGGCGTCCAGGACCGAGATCCGCTTCCACACCGACGGCGATTCCGAGCCCAGGGTGCTGGTGGACGGGGAGGATGCGACCGACGCCATCCGTACGGAAACCGCCGGCGCAGCCGCGTCCGCAATCGCCCCCATTCCCGAAGTCAGGCAGGCGCTCTTCGCGAAGCAGCATGCATTCCGGCGCCTGCCGGGCCTGGTCGCCGACGGCCGCGACATGGGCACGATTGTCTTTCCGGACGCCACTTGGAAGGTGTTCTTGACCGCCAGCGCCGCCCAACGTGCGGAAAGACGCCATAAGCAGTTGAAAGACAAAGGAGTTTACGTTAATCTTAACGACCTGCTGCGTGAGATCCTCGCCCGCGATGCGCGCGATGCCGAACGTGCGGTCGCGCCGCTCAAGCCCGCCGATGATGCGGTGCTGATCGATACGACCGACGTGCCGGTGGAACGCGTCGTCGAGCGTGTGCTGGCCTTGTTGCCGAAATAATCGGCCCTGGGTCATTGCGCGTTCGCATTTGCGTGTGTGGATAGCAAGCGGCAGAAACAGTCCCGCGACATCCGTCGCGGATCTTTCTCAACCAACAGGCGCGAAAGCGCCGCACAAGGGTGGGTCGATCAACAGGCGCAGCCTGCGGCCCGTGTGTTCAACCGGAAACCAACAATGACCGAATCATTCGCAGAACTGTTCGAACAAAGCCACATGGCGACCGCCAAGCTCAAGCCTGGCAGCATCGTCATCGGCACCATCGTCGAAGTGCGTTCCGACGTGGTGGTGATCAACGCGGGCCTGAAGTCCGAAGGCATCGTGCCGATCGAACAGTTCCGTACCGACGCTGGCGTACTCGATGTCAAGGTGGGCGACGAAGTCAAGGTCGCGCTGGAATTCCTCGAAAACGGCTTCGGCGAGACCGTGCTCTCGCGCGAGAAGGCCAAGCGCTCGATGGTGTGGGACGAGCTCGAGGAGGCGCTGACAGCCAACGCCACCATCACCGGCCGCATCAGCGGCAAGGTCAAGGGCGGCTTCACCGTCGACATCAAGGACGTGCGCGCGTTCCTTCCAGGTTCGCTGGTCGATGTGCGCCCCGTGCGCGATCCCGGCTACCTCGAGGGCAAGGAACTCGAGTTCAAGCTCATCAAGCTCGACCGCAAGCGCAACAACGTGGTGGTTTCGCGTCGCGCAGTGGTCGAGAGCGAGCACTCGGAAGAGCGCGAGCAGCTCATGGACAAGCTGCAGGAAGGCGTGGTGCTCAAAGGCGTCGTCAAGAACCTCACCGACTACGGCGCGTTCGTGGACCTCGGCGGCATCGACGGCCTGCTGCACATCACCGACATGGCGTGGAAGCGCGTTCGCCATCCGTCCGAAGTGGTCAACGTCGGCGACGAGCTCGACGTGCGCGTGCTCAAGTACGACCGCGAGCGCAACCGCGTCAGCCTCGGTCTCAAGCAGCTCGGCGAGGATCCGTGGGACAACATCATGCGCCGCTACCCGACTGGCGCACGGCTGTTCGGCAAGATCTCCAACGTCACCGATTACGGCGCGTTCGTCGAGATCGAGCCGGGCGTCGAAGGCCTCGTCCATGTGTCCGAAATGGACTGGACCAACAAGAACGTCAACCCGTCGAAGATGGTGCAAGTCGGCGACGAAGTGCAGGTCATGGTCCTCGACGTGGATGAGGAGCGTCGCCGCATCTCGCTCGGCATGAAGCAGTGCCAGCCGAATCCGTGGGAAGCGTTCGCGGCGATGCACAACAAGGGCGACAAGGTGTCGGGCCAGATCAAGTCGATCACCGACTTCGGCATCTTCATCGGCCTGGACGGCGGCATCGACGGTCTCGTGCACCTGTCCGACATCTCGTGGAATTCCACGGGCGAGGATGTCGCGCGCAACTACAAGAAAGGCGACACCCTGGAAGCCGTCGTGCTGGCGGTCGATCCGGAGCGCGAGCGCATCTCGCTGGGCGTCAAGCAGCTCGAGCAGGATCCGTTCGGCCAGTTCATGGCCGCGCACCCGAAGGGCAGCGTCCTCAAGGGCACGGTCCGTGAAGTCGATCCGCGCGGTGCGACGATCGATCTGGGCGACAACATGGAGGGCTACATTCGCGCCTCCGACATCGCCAAGGAACGCGTCGAGGACGCGACCCAGCATCTGAAGGTCGGCGATGCCATCGAGGCGAAGTTCATCGGCATGGATCGCAAGGGCCGCGTGCTGCAGCTCTCGATCCGCGCCAAGGACGAGGCCGAGGTGCAGCAGGCGATGGAGGATTACCAGTCCTCGGCCCACACTGGCACGACCACGCTCGGTGCGCTGCTCCGCGAGAAGATGAACAAAGGCGAGTAATCGCCGTTTGCAAAAGTGTCGTCGCCGCGGCCCGGGTACCCCGGGTCGCGGCGTTCGCATCCTGCCCACCATCCAGCCGAACGCATGACCAAGTCCGAGCTCATCGAAATACTCGCCCAGCGGCAATCGCATCTGAAAGCGGACGATGTCGATCTGTCCGTGAAGACGTTGCTGGAGATGATGAGCGACGCACTCAGCCACGGCGAGCGGATCGAGATCCGCGGCTTCGGCAGCTTTTCCCTGCATTTCCGGCCGGCACGCATCGGCCGCAATCCCAAGACCGGCGATTCGGTCGCATTGACCGGCAAGCATGTGCCGCACTTCAAGCCCGGCAAGGAATTGCGTGAACGGGTGAACCAGCGCAACCAGCCTCCGCGTTGACGACGCGGACGAGGCTCGGCCAAGCTTGCCTGTCGCCGCGACGAGTCCCGAATATGCGAGTCCTCCTGCAAATCCTGATGGCGGTGCTCTTCGTGGCCGCCGGCGTGCTGTTCGGTGCATTCAATCCGCAGGCTGTCGCCATCGACTTCCACGCATTCCAGGTGCCAGCGAGCCTGGGTGTCGCGTTGCTGATGGCTCTGCTGCTTGGCGCTGCGCTCGGCGGAGTTGCGGTGATGGTCGGCATCGTGTGGCCGCTTCGCCGCCGCGTGCGCAAGCTCGCGCGCGAAGCCGCATCCGCGCAGTCGTCAGGGCAGCCGCATTCGACGTCGTCCGCATGACGCCGGTTTTCTTCCAGTACCTGCTGATCATCCTGCTGCCGGTCGCCGCTGCCAGCGGCTGGTATGCGGGCCGCCGTGGTGGCCTGGTGCAGACCGGACGCCGTGTGCGTCGCCTGTCGAAGACCTATTTCCGCGGCCTGAACTACCTGCTCAACGAGCAGCCGGACAAGGCGATCGAGCTGTTCCTGCAACTGGCCGAGGCCGACAAGGACACGGTCGAGACGCAGTTCTCGCTCGGCTACCTGTTCCGCCGGCGTGGCGAGGTGGATCGCGCGATCCGCCTGCACCAGGGCCTGATCGCCCGCACCGGCCTGAACGAGGAGCAGCGCAAGTACGCGATGCTCGAACTCGGCGAGGATTACATGCGCGCGGGGCTTCTCGACCGTGCCGAAACCCTGTTCACCGATCTGGTCCAGGCCGACGTTTCCGTACCGCAGGCCCTGCGCCATCTGATCTCGATCTACCAGGCCGAGCGCGACTGGGACAAGGCGATCGCGCATGCACGCAGCTACGAGAATGCCACCGGCGAACCGATGGGCGTGCTGATCGCGCAGTTCCAGTGCGAACTCGCCGAGCAGGCACGGTTGCAGGGCGACCAGGAAACCGCACGTGCCCGCATCGCGGACGCTTACATCGCCGACCCGCACAGCACGCGCGCCGGCATCCTCGAAGGCCAGATCGAGCTTGCGGCCGGAAACGACGCGGCTGCGATCCGTGCGTTCGAGCGCGTACCCCGCCAGGACATCGACTACCTGCCGGAGGTTCTCAAGCACCTGCTCGATGCCTACCAGCGTGGGCAGGACACCAGCCGCGCGCGTGCCTTCCTCGCAGAGATGGTCGAGCGTTACCCGGGATTCGCGCCGGTGCTGGCGCTCAGTCGCATCCTGCGTGAAGAGGAGGGCGTGGATGTCGCGCGCAGGTTCGTCTCCAGCCAGGTGCGCCAGCGACCTTCGGTACGCGGGCAGGCGGCCTTGATCGATCTGAGCATGGACAACCCGGACGATGCTCCGGGAACGCTCGTCATCCTCAAGCAGATCAGCGACCAGTTGCTGGTACGGTCCCCGGCCTATCGCTGCGGCCGCTGCGGTTTCGGCGCGCGCGCCCACCATTGGCAATGCCCGAGTTGCAAGAACTGGGGCACGATCAAGCCGCAGTACAACCTGCTCGGCGAATGACATCCGCGATCGTCCTGGCGGCGTGGGGCCTGCCGGCCTCGATGTTGTTGAGCGTTTTCGCGATCCGCCACGCGACGCATCGAAGGATGCTCGACCTGCCGGGCAAGCGTCGCAGCCACGACCAGCCAACGCCTCGGGGCGGTGGCATCGCACCCGTGCTGGTCGTGCTTGCCGGCGGCGCCTGGTTGATGATGCAGGATCCGCAAACGACGTACTCGCTGGCGTTGTGTCTGTGCGGATTCGCGGCCGTCGCGGGCATCGGCTGGATGGACGATCACCGCCCGCTGTCGCCCGCGATTCGTCTTGTGGTGCATCTCGGGGCGGCCGTCATGGCATACATCGCCCTGTGCGGGACGCCGGAAACGGGTTTGCAGGTCGCCTTGGCCGCGCT
>DATHOV010000407.1:0-2537 GCA_035484515.1 Lysobacteraceae bacterium | reverse complement strand
AACGCGTCCACGCCTCCCTGTGAGCCCGATGAACATCGACCACGTCACCGCCATGCCGATGAAAACCTCAACGTCTGGTGCACGCAGCGCCCTTCGCCTCGTGGCCGCAAGCGTCCTGGTCGGCCTGCTGGCCGGCTGCATGAGCATGAAAGGCCTGCAGACGCAGGGCAACCTGACCGCGCCGGATCGTCTCGAAGCGCATCACAGCCTTGTCGGCGTGAACCTGACGCCCGCCGCATGGCCGCGCGCGGATTGGTGGACGGCCTTGGGCGACCCGCAGCTTGACGGCCTCGTACACGAAGCCCTGACCAGCAGTCCGAAGCTCGACGCGGTGGACGCACGCCTTCGCTTGGCGATCGCCCAGGCCGGCGAGCAGGATGCCGCTCGCAAGGCCAAGGTCTCCACCCAGGCCGAGTACACCGGCATCAAGGTTCCTTCGACGCTCGCCCCGCCACCATTCGGCGGCCACTTCCTGAGCGCGTACCTGCTTACGGTCAACGCCAGCTATTCGCCCGATCTCTGGGGCGGCCATCGCGCTGCCTGGGAAGCGGCGGTGGACCAGGCGCATGCCGCCGAAGTCGATGCGCAGGCAGCGCGCCTGACGCTGTCCTCCAGCGTCGTCCAGGGCTATGTCGAATTGAGCCATGCGGCGGCGATCGAGCAGGTCGCGCAGGGTGAACTCGAGCGTTCGCGCACCACCCAGAAGCTCACCTCGCAGCGCGTGAATGCCGGTATCGACAGCAACTTCCAGTTGCGCCAGACCGAAGCCGCAGTCGCGACCGCGCAGCGCAGCCTCGAAGCCGCGCAGGAGCAGGGTGCCATCACCCGCGCCGCGCTCGCGGCGCTGGTCGGGCAGGGCCCGGATCGCGGCCTGCAGATTGCGCCTCCGAAGGACCTGCTGCCTTCGCAGTCGCTGGCGCTACCCTCGGACCTGCCGAGCGATCTGCTCGCGCGCCGTCCCGATGTCGTGGCCGCGCGCTGGCGGGTCGAGGCCTCGGCACGCGGCATCGCAGCCACGAAGGCGCAGTTCTATCCGAGCATCAACCTCAGCGTCGCTGCCGGTCTGGCTTCGATGTCGCTCGGCACCCTGTTCGAGTTTCCGTCGCGGTATGTGCAGCTGGGTCCGGCGATTTCGCTGCCGATCTTCGATGGCGGACGCCTGCGCTCAGGCCTGGCCGAACGCGATGCCGACTACGACCTTGCCGTCGCCCAGTACGACCAGACCCTGGTGGACGCGCTGCACGAAGTGGCCGAGCAGGTCATCACCCTGCATTCGATCGATACCCAGGTCGCAACCCAGCAACAGGCCCAGGACGCCGCCCAGTCGGCCTACGACCTCGGTCTGCAGCGGTACCGCGGTGGCTTGTCGGGCCTGCTCGATGTGCTCACGGTGCAGCAGGCCCTGCTTCGGTCCGAGCAGCAGATGGCCGACCTGCATGCGCAGCGCCTGATCGCTTCGGTGAAGCTCGTGCAAGCCCTCGGTGGCGGCTTCCAGCCGGACAGCCTGCCCGCGCCGCCTGCCAATGCGCCGGACCAGGATCCATCGCGGCATGCCGCGTCTCCCGTCGCATCGACGCCGTCGCATTGATCGTCTTTCATCACGTCCGTCTTCCATCACGAAATCCTTCCGGAAATTCGATATGAGCGATCCCAATCCCCTCGCTGCACCCCCTGTCGCCGCGCCTGCGAAACCGGTCAAGGGCCGCAGCACTGCGTTGCGCATCCTGCTGCTCGTGCTCGTGCTCATCGCGATCGGTTGGGTGGTCTGGTATTTCCTGATCGGCCGCTGGCACGAGGACACCGATGACGCCTACGTCAATGGCAACGTCGTGCAGATCACGCCACTGGTGCCCGGTACCGTGGTCAGCATCGGCGCCGACGATGGCGATCTCGTCCACGAGGGACAGCTGCTCGTGGGGCTCGATTCCACCGATGCCGCAACCGCCCTTGCGCAGGCCGAAGCGGCGCTGGCCCGCACGGTCCGTCAGGTCCGCGGCATGTACAACGGTGTCGACAGTTCGCAGGCGATGCTCACCAACCGTCGCGCCGACCTCGACCGCGCCCGCGTCGATTTCGCCCGCCGGCAGAACCTCGCCAGCACCGGCGCCATTTCGGCCGAGGAACTTTCGCACGCGCGCGATCAGCTCGATTCCGCGCAGGCTGCGGTGGAAGCCGCTTCGGAGAAGCTCGCCAGCGACGCGGCAATGCTCGACGACAAGGGTGTCGCCTCCCAGCCCGACGTGCAGACCGCTGCCGCCGCGCTGCGCCAGGCGTACATCAACAATGCGCGCACCCGGATCGTCGCGCCGGTCACCGGTTATGTGGCGCGGCGTTCGATCCAGCTCGGCCAGCGCGTACAGCCCGGTGTGGCATTGATGGCGGTGGTGCCGCTGGAGCAGGTCTGGGTGGATGCGAACTTCAAGGAAACCCAGCTCCGGCAGATGCGTCTCGGCCAGCCGGTCACGCTCCACTCGGACATCTACGGCGGTGGCATCGACTACAACGGCCGCGTGCTCAGTCTCGGCATCGGCACCGGC
>DATHOV010000406.1:0-5836 GCA_035484515.1 Lysobacteraceae bacterium | reverse complement strand
CCGCGCTCAAGCAGGCCAAGTCGCACGGCGACCGCTACCTGTTCTACACGCGCGCGATGACCGATCAGGTGGCGAACAAGCCGAACCTGGAAAGCCAGTTGCGGCAGGCGCTCGACAACGAGGAATTCGTGCTGCATTACCAGCCCAAGGTGGACCTCGCCAGAAACGTGGTCGTCGGCGCCGAGGCATTGATCCGCTGGAACGATCCGCGCACCGGGCTGGTGCCGCCATTCAAGTTCATTCCGATCCTCGAAGAGACCGGACTGATCCAGGAAGTCGGGCGCTGGGCGATGCGCAAGGCGATCGAGGACTACATGCGCTGGCTCGGCATGGGCCTGCAGGCGCCGCGCATCGCGGTCAACGTGTCGCCGCTGCAGCTGCGCAACCGCAGTTTCATCCATGAAGTCGAACAGGCCATCGCCCTCGATGCATACGCGCCGGCAGGGCTGGAGCTGGAGATCACCGAGAGCATGATCATGGAAGACATCAAGCAGAGCGTGGCAAGCCTGCATTCGATCCGGGCCCTGGGAGTGGGCATCGCGATCGACGACTTCGGCACCGGCTTCTCGTCGCTCGGCTACCTGGCAAAACTGCCGGTCGACACGCTCAAGATCGACCGCTCCTTCGTCATTGGCCTTGCCGAAGGTCCGCAGGGGCTGTCGCTGGTATCGACCATCATCAACCTTGCGCACTCGCTGAACCTGAAGGTGGTGGCCGAAGGCGTGGAAACCGAGGAACAGCGGCGTCTGCTGCAGCTGCTGCGCTGCGACCAGATGCAGGGCTACCTGTTCAGCAAGCCGGTGCCGGCCGATGCCTTCCAGGAAAAGTTCCTGGCCAGGCCAGCGTAGAAGCGGCGCCTTGCGGCTTCCATCCGGGATGGCTAGATCAGCCCGAACAACCGCTCCGCATTCGCACGGGTAGCGGCAGCCAGCGCCTCGATCGAAGCGCCGCGCAATTCCGCGATGCAATCGCGCACCACCGTCAGCCGTGACGGTTCGTTTCGCTCCCCGCGATGGAATGCATCCGGCTGGTCCGGCGCATCGGTTTCCAGCAGCAGGAACTCGATCGGCATCGTCGCGACGATCCGGCGCAGCCGTTGCGCGCGTTCGTAGGTCACCGGGCCGCCGATGCCGAGGCGGAAGTCGAGGTTCCATAGCTGCTCGGCCTGCTGCTCGCTGCCGGAGAAGCTGTGAACGACTCCCTTCAATCCCCGGAAGCGGCGCAGGGTGGCGATCACCGCATCGACGGCCTTTCTGGCGTGGACGATGACCGGGAGGTCGAACTCGCCGGCGATCTGCAGTTGCCGTTCGAAGAAGAACTGCTGGCGATCCGCGGCGAGACCTTCGACGTGGTAGTCCAGGCCGCATTCGCCGATGGCGACCGGCCGGAAGTCCCGGAAGAACTCGCGGAATTCGCCGATGTGTTCGTCGCGGTGTTCGGCAAGGAACATCGGATGCAGTCCGATCGCCGGATACAGACCGGATTGCTGCGCGCAGATCGCGCGCAGTTTGTTCCAGCCGCTGAACGCAACGGCCGGCACGACCTGCCCGACGACCCCCGCGGCGCGCGCGCGCGCGATCACGGCATCGCGGTCGTGGTCGAACTCGCGGGCGTCGAGGTGGCAGTGGCTGTCGATGAGCATGGTCGGATTGTGTTCCTCAATGGACGTGGAGCGCATGCAGCAGGCCCCGATTTTCCTTTCCCGACGATTATTCCCGGCTTCGCCATGGGGTTACACCGCCGCACCCCACCCGTTAGAATGGGCGGCTCCCGTTTGACCCTTCCCCAGCGACTGCCGGTTCCGACCCCATGCCCTTGAATCCCCTCGATCTTTACGACATCCGTTCCCTGCTCAGCGAGGAAGAGTGCGCGGTGCAGGACACCGTCGCCCGCTTCACCGACGAGCGCGTGCTGCCGATCATCGGCGACTGCTTCGACCAGGGCCGTTTCCCGAAGGAACTCGTATCGGAGATCGCCGAACTGGGCCTGCTCGGTTCCTCGCTGCCCGAACAATACGGCGGCCACGGCCTCAATGCGGTCAGCTACGGGCTGATTTGCCAGGAGCTCGAGCGCGGCGATTCGGGCATCCGCAGCTTCGTCAGCGTGCAGTCCTCGCTGTGCATGTACCCGATCTACGCCTACGGCAGCGAGGAACAGCGCATGCGCTGGCTGCCGGGCATGGCCGCAGGCAGGACCATCGGCTGCTTCGGCCTGACCGAGCCGCACGGCGGCTCCGATCCGGCCAACATGAAGACGCATGCCAAACGCGACGGCGACGACTGGATCATCAACGGCGCCAAGATGTGGATCACCAACGGCAACCTCGCCGACATCGCGATCGTCTGGGCGATGACCGACGACGGCATCAATGGCTTCCTCGTCGAGAAGGGCATGAAGGGCTTCACCGCCCAGGAAGTGCACAAGAAGATGAGCCTGCGCGCGTCGGTGACCTCGGCGCTGTTCTTCGACGGCGTGCGCGTGCCGGAGGCCAACCGCCTGCCGAACGTGAAGGGCCTCAAGGGTCCGTTGGGCTGCCTCACCCAAGCGCGCTACGGCATCACCTGGGGCCCGATCGGCGCGGCGCAGGCCTGCCTGTCCGAAGCGCTGAAATACGGCAACGAGCGCATCCTGTTCAATCGCCCGATCACTTCCAACCAGGCGGTGCAGCTCAAGCTCGCCGACATGGCGCGGCGGATCACGATGGCGCAGTTGCTGTCGCTCCAACTCGGCCGCCTGAAGGACGCCGGCAAGATGCAGCCGACCCAGGTCTCGCTCGCGAAGTGGAACAACTGCCGGATGGCGATCGACATCGCCCGCGAGGCCCGCGACATCCTCGGCGGCGCCGGCATCACCACCGAGCATTGCCCGATCCGGCATGCGCTGAACCTGGAATCGGTGATCACCTACGAGGGCACCGAGACCGTGCATCAGTTGGTGGTTGGGCGCGAACTGACCGGCATCAACGCGTTCTGAGGTTGGTGACCTGCTCGTAGCTCCTCTCCCTCCGGGAGAGGGGTTGGGGAGAGGGTTCGGCGGAGCAGTCGCAGTCGATCTGCCGGTGACCTTTCCCAGATTTTCGTAGCTGTTTCAGTATCAGGGCGTGCGTAGCCCCTTGGTTTCGCCGAACCCTCTCCCCAACCCCTCTCCCGGAGGGAGAGGGGCTTCAGTCCCCGACTCCTGTTCCGGAGGAGAAGGGCTTCAGGAGAAGGTCTTGCAGCTCAACGACATCCACATCGAAACCGAACGCCTGGTCCTGCGCCTGCCCAGGCGCGAGGATTTCGATGCCTATGCCGAGGTGTACGGCGACGAGGAAGCGACACGCCATCTCGGTGGCGTGATGTCGCGGGCCGCGGCGTGGCGCAAGTTCCTGCAGGGCCCGGGTGCGTGGGTGATCCAGGGGTTCGCGATGTTCGCGGTGGTCGAGAAGTCCAGCGGCGAATGGGTTGGGAGCCTCGGACCATGGCGACCGGAAGGCTGGCCAGGCAACGAGATCGGCTGGATCCTCCACCGCAAGGCCTGGGGCAGGGGCTACGCGACCGAAGGCGCAGCCGCAGCGGCCGACTGGGCGTTCGCGAACCTCGGCTGGAACGAGATCATCCACTGCATCGACACCGGCAACGTAGCGTCGCAGAACGTCGCCCGCCGGCTCGGTTCGAACATCCTGCGGCGCACGAACATGCCGTCGCCATTCGAAACCGTGGTCGTCGACGTCTGGGGACAGACGCGCGAGCAGTGGTTCGCGCGCAGGAAAACGGCGACCGGTGCAGCGGTGCCGATGGCTCCCGAAGAGAGCGAAGCGAAATGATGCGGATCGGATACCGCGGGATTCCGGTCGTGCTGACGCTCTCGATCGCGCTGAGCTCCTGCTGCATGTGCCAGGCGCACAAGACGCCGCTGGAGCAGACGGCCGCATTCGACGAGGGGTCGTTGCTGATGCGCGACGATCTCGTCGTGGCCATCGGCAGGATGAAGGTCGCGGTCGCCGAGTATTACAACATCTACGGCAAGCTGCCGGTGCGGAACAGGGACGCCGGGTTGCCCGAACCCGATCAATACCGCGGCAGGACGTTGCGCTCGGCCAGCGTCGGCGCGAACGGCGCGATCGAGTTCGCGTTCGACGCCAGGTCGGGCCACGATGGCGGTCGCGTCCGCCTGGTCCCGGACACCTCGCACGCCGCGGCGATGTCGATCCAGTGGCGCTGCGAGAGCGCGGACTATCCGCAGATCGAGCGCGTCCTGCCAACCTGCGATTACGTTTCGCGATGATCCTGCGGCGTCGATCCGGACCCATCGTCTGCGGCGTCGTCGGCCGCGGAGGTCTTCAGGCGCGCGACCATCACCGCGACCGCCTGGGTGGCCTCGGCCGGGTCGCACCGATGCAGCACGCCATACAACTCGATCGCGTCGGCGATGCGACCGGCGCGGACGGCCGTCACGATGTCGCCATCGCTGATCGGCAGATCCGGAGGCGGACGCTTGATCAACGGCCGGGTGCGCTCGTAGACCTTCACGCCCAGCAGGCCGAACACCACCAGCATCACGAAGATGTAGAGGTACACACCGGCCATCTGCTCCATCGCGATCACCCGCACGCTTCGGACACGCGATCCATCCTGCCATCGTTGGCCGTTGTCCGCATCCGTTCCCGCGACTCGGGTGTCGGTGCGCTGTCGCGGCCAGCGGCCGCTCGCCCTTCCGATCTGCAGGAGCTTCGATGCTGACCGTCTACGGCTATTCCCCCTCCGGCAACTGCCACAAGCTGCGGATGCTGCTTTCGCACCTCGGTCGCGACCATCGCTGGATCGAGACCGACAGCGCGCACGGTGCGACGCGCACGCCCGGATACCTGGCGAAGAACCCCAACGGCAAGGTGCCGATGATCGAGACTGACGACGGCCGCATCATGGTCGAGTCGAACGCGATCCTGTGCTGGCTCGCCGAAGGCACGCCGTACTTCGCGGGCGATGCCTGGGAGCGCGCGCAGACGCTGGCGTGGATGTTCTTCGAGCAGTACAGCCACGAACCCTACGTCGCCGTCGCACGTTTCATCTGCGGCTGGACGCCGCTCGATTCGCCGCGTCGCGCCGACCTGCCGAAACTGCGCGAACGCGGTCACCAGGCGCTGGCCGTGATGGAACGCCACCTCGCGACCGACCCGTGGTTCAGCAGCACCGGCTACGGCATCGCCGACATCGCGCTGTTCGGATACACGCATTGCGCGGAGGAGGGCGGCATCAAGCTGGCCGCGTATCCGGCGATTCGCAGTTGGCTCGAGCAGGTGAAGCGGCAGCCGGGATTCGTGCCGATGCCATCGTATGCCGAAGAGAACATCGCCCTGATCGCGCAGTCCCCCTGACAAACCAAACACACCACAGGATTGTCATCCCGAGCGCAGCGAAGAAGCGCTTCTCGACAGCGAAGCCGGTCATCTCGAAGTTGCGCCATGATTTCGGACCACAGATCCCTCGCTGCACCGGGGACGACAGCAAGAGAGAACACGAATGAACGCCATTGCCACGCCCATCCCCGCCCGCCACAAGAACGTCAACCGCGCCGAAGTCTGCGACCAGAACTTCATCGAGTTCGTGCAGCAGTGGGACGGCCTCGTCCAGGACAAGCCCGGCGACGGGGAACCCGTCCTCGAAGGCAGCCTGTGCACCGCGCGCGACTTCCTCGACCTGTTCGAATCGCAGCTGGTCTCGCGCCACCTCGACCTGATGGCGCGCGTGCTGCGCGTGCAGCAGAAGGTGTTCTACACGATCGGCTCGTCCGGCCACGAGGGCAACGCGATGGTCGCGCGGCTCACCCGCCACACCGATCCGGCCTTCCTGCATTA
>DATHOV010000405.1:0-5241 GCA_035484515.1 Lysobacteraceae bacterium | reverse complement strand
CAAGTTAGGGTCTGCCCGCGCCGCTGTCAACGTCGGCGCCGCACCGCGCTAACATCGTCGCTTCATTCGGAGACCCATGATGGCCCAGAGCGTGCACGATTTCGTCGACGACCCGCGCAACGCGGACATCCTGATCTACGTCGATGGCGAGCTGAAGCCACGCGCCCAGGCCGTGGTGTCGGTGTTCGATTCGGGCTTCGTGCTCGGCGATGGCGTCTGGGAAGGCCTGCGCGTGCTCGGCGGGCAGCCGCTGTTCCTCGATGCGCACCTGGATCGCCTCTACGAGGGCGCCAAGGCGATCGCGCTCGACATCGGCATGGATCGCGGATCGCTCACGCGCGCGATCATGCGCACGCTCGAGGCCAACGGGATGACCGACGACGTGCATCTGCGACTGATGGTCACCCGCGGCGTCAAGCGCACGCCCTACCAGGACCCGCGCGCGGCCATCGGACCAGCGACGATCGTGATGATCCCCGAATACAAGACGCCGCGACCGGAACTGCTCGATCGCGGCCTCAAGCTGTTCACCGTGCACGTACGCCGCGGCTTTCCCGACGTCCAGGATCCGAAGCTCAATTCGCACAGCAAGCTCAACTGCATCACCGCCTGCATCCAGGCCTACACCGCCGGCGCCGACGAGGCGTTGATGCTCGATCCGCACGGATTCGTCGCGACCTGCAATTCGACGCACTTCTTCATCGTCCGTCGCGGCGAGGTATGGACGTCGAGCGGCGACTACTGCCTGGGCGGCATCACCCGAGCCAACGTACTGCGGATCTGCGCGAAGGAAGGCATCCCCGCGCGCGAGCGCAACTTCAGCCTGACCGATGTGTACGGCGCCGACGAGGCGTTCGTCACCGGCACCTTCGCGGGCGTGGTACCGGTGCGCGAGATCGATGGGCGGGTGATCGGCGATGGCGGTCGCGGCCCGATGGTCGAGCGCCTGCAGCGCCTGTATCGCGAACTCGCGCAACTGGATTCGGCCTGGCGCGCAGGCAGGCGTATCGCATGAGCGCGCATGCGAACGGGCCCCTGCGCATAGGTCGCTCCCGGCATCCTGCCTCTCGCGACACTAGCGCATCCTTGCGCGTCGCGATGTGGAGCGGTCCGCGCAACATCTCCACCGCGATGATGCGCGCATGGGAGAACCGCGGCGATTGCGCGGTCAGCGACGAGCCGCTCTATGCGGCGTATCTCGCGGCGACCGGCATCGATCATCCGATGCGCGAGGAAGTGATCGCCGCAGGCGATACCGATGCGAACCACGTGATCGGTGCCCTGCTCGGCGCCGTGCCGGACGGAAGACCGATCTGGTACCAGAAGCACATGACCCATCATCTGCTGCCAGGCATGGATCGCGGGTGGATCGGCAGACTCGCCAACGTGCTGCTGATCCGCGATCCGCGCGAAGTCGTCGCTTCGTACCTGAAGGCACGCGCCACGGTGACTCCGGAGGACATCGGTTTGCCGCAGCAGGTCGAACTCTTCGAAATGCTGAGCGCTGCGGGGAAGCCGCCGCCGGTCATCGATGCAGGGGATTTCCTGCGCGCGCCCGAAGCGCACCTGCGCACTCTCTGCGAGCTGCTCGGGATCGACTTCACCGAGCGCATGCTGCACTGGCCGGCTGGCCCGCGCGCCAGCGACGGCGTCTGGGCACCGCACTGGTACGCACAGGTGTGGAAGTCGACGGGGTTCGATCCCGCAAGACCGCGGCAGCAGATCGGGCTCACGCCCGCGGGCGAGGAAGTCGCCGACGCGTGCAGGCCCCACTACGACATGCTGCGCGCGCGCAGGTTGCGCATCGCAGGCATCCAACGGATTGCCGAAAGCTGACGGCGCGTCCACGTCCCACGACCAGGCCGATGCGTCAGTGGGAAATCATGTTCATGTTCTGATCGAAAAGGTTGCCGTCGCGGTCGTCGGTCATGTCGTACAGGTGATATTCCTTGTCGAGACGAGCACCGCCATCGCGCAACAACGGCTCCCACATCACGTCGGCCCTGTCGCTCCTCGAGAGCGGCAGGAACAGGTCGAACGGCACCGAGATGTAGACGCCCTTGTCGAAGCTGCCTTCGCCGTATTTCGAGCCGGCCGTGGTGAAGGTCGCATAGGCACCCATGCGCACGCCGTTGTCGAAATGACGCGAGAGGTCCAGCGTGGTGCCCCAGTCGCCTGCCAGGTAGCGCCCCGCGCTGATCGCCGTGTGCAGCCCTTGCCAGCCGGTGTCGTAGTAGAACGTGGCCTGGCCGGTGGCCACCCTGTAATTGCGGAAGGAAAAGTCCTGATCGAAACCGCGCTGGCCCACGTAGTTCGCGTCCACGCCGAATGCCCATGGCTCGCCCAGCGGGCGATACAGCACTTCACCGCCGACGCCGCCGAACATGCTCTCGAACATGCCGGCATAGGCCATGCCATACAGATCCGTTCCCAGCTGACGCGTTCCGGTCAGCTGGAAGAGCGGCATGACCACGTTCGAGCTTTCCAGGTAGAGACGCACGTCGGTGCGCACGCGCGGCAGTTTGCTTGGCGCATCGAACGTGTAGAGGTTGAAGTTGTTGGCCAGGTTCACGTTGACCTGCGCGTCGAACCACAGATTGTTCGTGAAGTGGTAGGTTGCCTTGCCGTCTGCGGTGAACTGGTAAATGATCGGGGCATCCGGGCCGCCGATGCTCTGGTTGTAGCCGGGCAACAACGAGAAGTCCCACCTCTTCAGCGGCTTCGCGTACAGCACCTGCTCCGCCTGCAGCGCGGTGGGGTCCTGCTCGACGCTGCGCCGGAGTGTGGGCAGGTCGATGTCATGGTCGAGGTAGGCGACGAACTTCGGCCGATGGACACTGTCCTCGACGATGGGAAGGCCGTGGTTCTCGGGAACGAAGGTGATCCACTCGATACTGCTGTCCAGTCGGTTGTTCAGTATTCGCGCGGCACGTCCCAGGCCCTCGGCACCGTAGAAGAAGCGCTTCTGTTCGCCGTACACGAGCAATTCCGATCCGCGTTGCGCGATGTGGTTGACCGAAATTCCTGCGTTCTGTTCCAGGATGCGGCTCACAGCCGCCCAATCGGCCTTGGCGGTCGTGGTCGTCGTGGGTGTCGGCGGTGTGCTGGCAGGTCCGGATACGGTCGCGACCGGTGGCGGTGCAACCGGCTCTGGCACCGGGTCGAAGGGCTTGGGCGCGTCTGTGCGCTGGGCCAGGTTGTCGTGGATGCTGAAGGAAGCCATCGCCGTATTGCCGCGCTCATAGCCAAGGGTGACATCGATGTAGTGGTTCACCCTGAACACGGCGCCAAGGTTCACCGGCCATCGCTGCGGCAGGTTCTCGTCCAGGGGTTCGTGCTTGTAGTTGTTGCCGTCCAGCTCGGCTTTCAATCGCAACCAGCTCAGTGGCGTCTGGTACTCGACGCCCCCAAACAGCGCCGTCGGACCGCGGAAGTAGTTCGATGCGGTGAATTCGCCCGTGGTAGCGCCCGGCGTCGTCGCCGATCGATGATCGAAGTCGCTGTCGATCCAGCCAAACGGATTGGGGAGGTTGCCCCGCCCACCCAGGTATCCCCAGGCAAGGCCGAGACTGAAGTCCAGGGGCCCCACACGCTTGCTGCCGACAAAGTACTCGCTGGAGAACAAACCGGTACCGGCCAAGTCGCGAATGCCCACCGCCACCGCGGGCAGATAGTGCGACTCTTCCAGCAACCGCACTTTCACGTCGATCGACTTGTCTTTGTAGCTCTGCCCATTGCCGGGGTTCGGATTGGCCGCAAAACCCCGGTTACTGACGATGGTGTAGCGGAACGAACCTTCCAGCCATGAAAACGGCTGGCCGAATACGTTCAACCTCGTATACGGCTCGGTGCGGCTGTAGGAGAAACCGACCTGGCCCTCGTCGGCCATGCGCGCACTCGGCGTCTGCAGCAATCCGGTTTCACCAAAATCGTTTTGCGTGTAGTAGTAGGGCGCGTCCTGCGCATGCGGGACGCCGGCAATGCACAAGGCAAGGGGAGTGAACGCGCTGAGCCACTGTTTCCTGCGTGCCAGAGTTCCCCGGTTGCTGGCCTTGTCGTGCGACGAAATCCGGCCGATTGCCGATGCCGCGATCCCGGCGATCCGGTTCATGGCCCGACTCCCGACCCGCCAATGGGTTGCGTGGCGATGAAATCGGCCATGCCGCGGTTGAACCCGGGGTCGGCCGCAGCCGTGATCGCCTTGTGACCGAACGGCACGTACAAGATGGCGCCCGGGGCGACGGGCAGCGGCGGACCACGATTCCAGAGGCCGATGCCATGCTCGAACACCGTGCCATCCGGTTCGACCACATACACGACATCCGGGTCAGCGAAGCGCGACGAGGGACACTGGGCGAGATAGCCCCGAACGTCCTTCAATCCCGCATGCGGCAGGCTACAGTCGTGCTCCACCGCTCCAACCACGCGTACCGTATCGGGCCTGGTCGGGTAGACCAGCTGGTCGCCAGCCTGCACCGGCAGATTGTCGGCCGCACTGACCTGCAGCTCATGGGGTTCGAGCGTGTGGACAACCTGGCGGCCGGTCACGGGCATCGAATCGATCCATGCTCGCATATGCTGCGCAATGGCCATGACCGGTTCGCGTCCATTCGAGTCCGATGTTCGTTCGATGATGCCCAGATCGAACAGCAGGCCAGTCTTCAAGCGAGCCTGCCCGGGCTGCAGACTCGGCCGCAGCCACGCCGCACCGAGGATGTAGGCATCACGGTCGACCTGTGCGGCCTTCACCATATCGGCAAGCCGCGGCGCGCCCGTAAAGGTCATTTCACCCGGATGGGCCACTGCCCCTGAAGCGCTCAGGTGCACGAGTTCCTGCGCATGCGTGGCCGAAGCCACGACAAGCCCCAAGGCAACGACGGCAACGGCAGCAAGGCGCATCAGGGAGTCCCGTCCCGGTAGGGGCGCAACTGGACCAGATCGAGAGGCATGCCGGGTGCGACCACCTGATGGCTCTTCCAGATGAAGCCATCGGCCGGATCGATCCAGTAGTGGTTTTCGGCCGTGAAGCCTGCCTCTGGCGAATCGACATGTTCGTCAACGCGCCGCAGATGATGGATCGTGCCGAGTATGTTCACGTCCTCCATGCCCGCAGGCACCAGACGCACGTGTTCGGCAACCCCGTAGCGATAGCCGGGCGACCAGTCCACGATCCGGATGCCTTCGAATCCCGACCCCAGGCCCTGCAGTCCCGGGACGAAGGGATTGCCGGACGGCCAGCGC
>DATHOV010000404.1:0-4231 GCA_035484515.1 Lysobacteraceae bacterium | reverse complement strand
CGATCTTGCATCGCGTATCGGCGTTTCCTTCGCTGCAAGCGGACTCGTGCATGTGGCAGCTGCCGCGCTATGCCTGCGGCAGCATTGCGGACTGGACGGAGACCCGCGCCTCGATGATTCAGCCAGGCAAGCCGAAGTGCTCCTCGCAGAGGGCGATGCATTGCTGCTGACAGCCGTTGCCCATTCGATGGCGTGCGCGCTGGCACCGACCCCGAGACTGCGTTGCTTTTCCGGCATCGACAAGGCTGCAGTGATCGCGGCACTCGGGGCAGGAACAGAAAGCCTCGACGGCCCTGCCCGACTGGTGCTCGTCGCCGACGACTCGCTTTTCGAAGAAACGCGCGCGCGTGCGCTCGCGCATCTGCAGCGCGGTGCGCCTGCAGGCATGGGCGTGCATTTCTGCGAGCGCCCGATCGGCGGCGAAATGGCCTTCGTGTTCGCGGGCGCAGGCGCTGCCTATCACGGCATGGGTCGGGAGTTGCTGCAGCATTTTCCACAGTTGCGCGATCGACTCGCTGCACGAAGCAAACGCCTGCCCACGGCCCTCGCCTGGGCGTTTGCGGATGCGGACCGTCAGCCAAGTGCGCTCGAGCAGCTCTGGGGCGCGTCCGCACTCTCGCAATTGCATCTGGAATTGAGCCAGGGCCTGCTTGGACTCAAAGCCGATGCGTGGCTCGGCTATTCCTCCGGCGAAACCAATGCGCTGATCGCTTCGGGTACCTGGAACGATCCCGACACGCTGATGGCGGACATGGAGCGTTCGGGTCTGGTGACACGTGAACTCGGTGGCGAATTCGCTGCGGTGGCACGCGTATGGAAACGCAGTGTCCGCTGGGCGAGCTGGACCGTACTGGCGCCGCTGGCCGAAGTGCAGGCCGCCATGTCGGATGTGTCGCGCGTACATATCGCGATCATCAACGGCAAGCAGGATTGCCTGATCGCTGGCGACGAAGAAGGCTGCGCCATCGTTGTCGAACGCATCGGCGAAAGCCGCTGCCTGCGACTGGTCTATCCACTGGCGGTACACGTGCCCGAGGTCGACGAAGTCGCCGAAGCATGGCTGCAGCTGCATCGGCGGGAAACGACGCCCGGACGCGGTCGCGTGTATTCGAACGCATTCGGCCGCGCCTACACGGCCGATACCGAAACCTGCGCACGCGCCATTCTCGAACAGGCCGACCGCACGCTCGACCTGCGGCCTGCCGTGCTTGCGGCATGGAATGATGGAGTGCGGGTGTTCGTCGAGCATGGACCGGGTGGCGCGTACGGGCGTGCGATTCGCGGCATTCTTGGCGAGCGTGAAGCGGTGGTGGTCAGTCTCGACAGAAAGGGACAGGGAATTGAAGCGACGTTGGGCGCGGTAGCGGCCTTGTTGGCGGCAGGCGTTCCAATCAGGCACGACATATTCGCGCCAGTGGCGAAGCATTCCGATGCAACGTCACGCAAGCGCATCCAGCGTTTCGCTGCGCATCCGCCAGCCATCGTGATTCCGCCGAAGGAGTCGAATCCCGTTGCCCATGCGGGATGGCAAACAATGGCTCCGGCGCCCAGGTTGCCTTCGGTGCTCGATGAAGCGGCGCTCGATCTGCAGACCCGTCCGGCCTCCGCCAATCCGGCGCCGCTGCCACCTGCGGCGGTTCCTTTGCAGCGCCAACCGCTCGCCGCGGTTGCGTCGAATCATCCGGCGCTGGCTCTCTACCAGAATCAACTGACGCGATTGGCGCAGACGCAGCAGGCGTTCGCCATGCAACAGGCGCAGATGCATCGACAGTATCTGGCTGTACGCGAGTCCTCGATGCGGCTGCTGTTGCGAGCCGCTGGCGCTGCCGATCTATCGGCACCCTCCGCATCCGCGCGCGTGGGACATGCGATGCCACATGGCGTCGCACGAACGCATGGATCGCCCACGCTTTCGGTGATCGAAATCCTCGCGCCGCCGGCCATGGTCGAATCACCACGAACGCCTGCACCCGCACTGCATGTGGTCGCTGCTGCAGCAAACGCCATGCGCGCGCCGGTCGGACCGAGCTTCGATCGGCAACAGCTGGAAGTGCATTCCGACGGACGCATCTCGCAACTGTTCGGCCCTGCGTTTGCCGGACAGGATGACCATAAGCGCCAGGTACGGATGCCGCGCCCTCCCCTGTTGCTGGCCGATCGCGTGACCGGCTTGTCGGCGGTCCCCGACAGCATGGGCAAGGGCGTGATCTGGACCGAGACCGATGTCGGCCGGGATCACGAATACCTGCATCAGGGCTGCCTCCCGGCCGGCGTGCTGATCGAGGCCGGGCAAGCCGACCTGATGCTGATCTCCTACCTCGGCGTGGATCGCCTGAACAAGGGCGAGCGCGTCTATCGGCTGCTGGGTTGCGAACTCACCTATCACGGCGATCTGCCGCATGCGGGCGACACCCTGCGCTTCGAGATCGAACTCGATGGTCATGCCGCACAAGGCGATGTGCGGCTGATGTTCTTCCACTACGATTGCTGGAACGGCGGACGTCGGCAGCTTTCGGTGCGCAAGGGACAAGCCGGATTCTTCACCGATGCCGAACTCGCCGAGTCGGCGGGTTGTCTGTGGAGCCCCGAGCAGCAGGAGATCGTCGCGGATCCACGACTCGACCCACCTGCTGTCGCCCACGTTCCAGCCCGATTGGACCGAGCGCAACTCGAAGCGCTCGCCGCAGGCGATGGCTACGGATGTTTCGGCGCCGGCTTCGAGCGTACGCAGACCCACACGCGCACGCCCGGACTGCAGGGCGGCCGCATGCTCCTGCTCGATCGCGTGACGGAACTCGATGCCGGTGGTGGGCCATGGTGTCGCGGTTACCTGCGCGCCGAACTCGATATCGCCCCGCAGCAATGGTTCTTCGACGGTCACTTCAAGAACGATCCCTGCATGCCGGGCACGTTGATGTTCGAAGGCTGCCTGCAGGCGCTCGCTGTCTATCTGGCCGCGCAAGGCCACACCCTGGAGCGAGACGGGTGGCGCTTCCAGCCGGTGCCCGATCTGCCCTATCAACTGCAATGCCGGGGCCAGGTCACGCCGACTTCGCGCCTGCTGGTGACCGAGGTATTCGTCGAGGAACTGATCGCCGGGCCGGTGCCTGCCGTGTACGCCGACCTGCTGTGCACCGTCGATGGACTGAAAGCATTCCACGCGCGCCGGGTCGCACTGCAACTGGTGCCTGCTTGGCCTCTGGATGCGATGCCCGCGCTCCTGAACCAGCCGGCCGACGAGGCGCGTCCTGCCGCTGTCGTCGATGGCTTCGCGTTCGACCGCGCCAGCATCCTCGCCTGCGCGATCGGTAGGCCTTCCAAAGCGTTCGGCCCCATGTACCGGCGCTTCGATGGCACGCAACGCGTTGCGCGTCTGCCCGGTCCGCCTTACCTGTTCATGAGCCGCATCCGTGCTATCCATGGGCCGATCGGCGTGATGAAAGCCGGCGCCCGCGCCGTGGTCGAATACGATGTGCCGAGCGACGCCTGGTACTTCGATCGCAACGGTTGCCGCACGATGCCATTCGCAGTGTTGCTCGAAGCCGCACTGCAACCCTGCGGCTGGTTGTCGAGCTACGTCGGTTCGACGCTGACCGAAGAAGGCGAGCTCGGCTTCCGCAATCTCGATGGCGAAGGCCGGTTGCTCGCCGAATTGCATGACGATTGCGGCACGCTCACCACCGAAGTGGAATTGACGGACGTGTCGGCGACCGGCGGCATGATCATCGAGAGTTTCGCGGTGCGCTGCCTGCTCGGCCCGCGCGAGGTGTACCGGCTCAAGACCGTGTTCGGCTTTTTCCCGCCCGCCACATTGGCCAATCAGGCCGGATTGCGTACGGAAGCCGGTCAGCGCGAACTGCTCGAACGCGAGAGCAATGTTCTCGTCGATCTTGCTTCCATGACGGGAGACGACGTTTCGGACCGTCCTCGCGTGGCCGATGGCATGCTGCTCATGCTCGATCGCGTCGATGGCTTCTGGCCCAACGCTGGAGCGGCCGGGCTGGGCCAACTGCGTGCAGTGAAGGACATCGACTGCGACGAGTGGTTCTTCAAGGCGCACTTCTTCCAGGACCCTGTGCAGCCGGGTTCGCTGGGTACTGAGGCGATGATCCAGGCCCTGCAGTTTTACATGCTGAATGACAGCAGACTTCAGTCCGGGATGGGCGACGGAATCGTCGGTGCGCACTTCGAGCCGATCGCGCTGGACCTGCCGCATCGCTGGAAATATCGC
>DATHOV010000403.1:0-2629 GCA_035484515.1 Lysobacteraceae bacterium | reverse complement strand
GCCTACGGCATCGCGGTGACCGGCACGATGACGATCACCAGCGTGCTCGCGCTGATCGTCGCGCGGCGCCTGTGGAAGTGGCCGCGGGCGCTGGTCGCGCTCACCGGCTTCCTCCTGCTGGTGGTGGATCTGGCCTTCTTCGGCGCGAACGCCTTGAAGATCATGCACGGCGGCTGGTTCCCGCTGGTGGTCGGCGGCATGGTGTTCGTGGTGATGACGACCTGGCGCCGCGGTCGCGAATTGCTCATCAACAAGCTCGAAAGCGGTGGCCTGAGCCTGCGCATGTTCATCGATTCCATCGCCGAACACCCGCCGGTGCGCGTGCAGGGCACGGCGGTGTTCCTGACCGCCGCGCGCGAAGGCGTGCCCAATGCGATGTTGCATAACCTCAAGCACAACAAGGTCCTGCACGAGATCAACGTGATCCTCACCGTGCAGACCGATGAGACGCCGACGGTCGAGCCCGAGCGGCGCCTGAAACTCGAACCGCTGGGGCAGGGCTTCTACCGGATGTGGCTGCGCTACGGTTTCGCCGAGCAGCCGCATATCCCCAAGGCTCTCACCGATTGCCGCTGGCAGGGGCTGGGGATGGACCCGATGGACACGACCTACTTCCTGAGCCAGGAGCGGGTGATCGCCTCGCAGCAGCCGGGCATGGCGACCTGGCGCGACCGCCTGTTCGCCTTCATGGCGCGCAACGCCAGCCCGTTGACGGATTTCTTCCGGATACCACGCAACCGTATCGTGGAACTGGGCGCGCAGATCGAGATATGAATTCGAGGATCCGCGCCCTCGCGCGCGCGCGCGCGGCGCATCCATGCACCGCGACTCGGCTTCGGTTGGGTGGCTCTGAAGCGAGGCGGGCTCCGATCATGCAAAATGGCGGATGATCCAATCGCACGAGCTGGGCGTGAACGAACAGCGAATCCTCGATCCTGCCGAAACCCGCGGCGAAGCCGCGCTCGAGGCCAGCATCCGGCCCAGGCGGCTGGACGATTACCTTGGCCAGCAGCCGGTGCGCGAGCAACTCGGGGTCGCGATCGAAGCCGCCAAACGGCGCGGCGAAGCGATGGACCATGTGTTGATCTTCGGTCCGCCGGGACTCGGCAAGACCACTCTCAGCCATGTCATCGCCAACGAACTGGGCGTGAACCTGCGCACCACGTCCGGGCCGGTGATCGAGCGCGCGGGCGATCTCGCTGCATTGCTGACGAACCTGCAAGCACACGATGTGCTGTTCATCGACGAGATCCATCGCCTCTCGCCGGTCGTCGAGGAGGTGCTGTATCCGGCGATGGAGGACTTCCACATCGACCTGATGATCGGCGAGGGCCCGGCCGCGCGCTCGATCAAGCTCGACCTGCCGCCGTTCACCCTGATCGGCGCAACCACGCGCGCGGGGTTGCTGACCGGCCCACTGCGCGATCGCTTCGGCATCGTGCAACGGCTGGAATTCTATTCGCCCGAGGAGCTCACCCAGATCGTGCGTCGCTCGGCGAAGATCCTCGGCATCGCCTGCGATGCGGATGGCGCCGTCGAGATCGCACGGCGTTCGCGCGGCACGCCGCGCATCGCCAACCGCCTGCTGCGGCGAGCCCGTGACTTCGCGCAGGTACGCGCCGACGGCATGATCACCCGCGCGGTCGCCGACGGCGCGATGGCGATGCTCAAGGTCGATGGCGAGGGTTTCGACCAGCTCGACCGCCGCCTGCTGCGCACGATCATGGACAGCTTCGACGGCGGTCCGGTCGGCGTGGAATCGCTGGCCGCCGCGCTGAGCGAGGAACGCGGCACGCTCGAGGACGTGATCGAACCCTACCTGATCCAGCAGGGCTACCTGCTGCGCACCGCGCGCGGGCGCATGGTCAGCGCGAAGACCTGGCGGTTGTTCGGACTGGTGCCGCGCAATGCGCCGGCGGCCGGCCTGTTCGAGCCCGACAAGGGCGCTGAATGAAGTTTTTCCCTTTGGGTTGCTACGATGCCGCGAATGCGTCGTGCATGAAACCCATTCCGGCCTGTCCCCCGACATGAACTCGCATGGCACCGAACGGTCGAAGGGTTGCATTTCGTCCGCACCGGCGTTCATCTGGCCGATAAGGGTTTACTGGGAAGATACGGATGCTGGCGGCGTGGTGTATCACGCGAGCTACCTGCGGTTTCTCGAGCGGGCGCGCACGGAGTGGCTGCGCTCGCTGGGATTCGCGCAGGATGCCTTGCGCGAACGCGATGGCATCGTCTTCGTGGTGCGTGCGATGCGGCTGGAGTTCCTGCGTGCGGCCAGGCTCGACGATGAATTGGTCGTTGGCGTCGCGTTGGGTCAGTGCAGGCGTGCCAGCATGGTGATGCAGCAATCGATCCGCCGCGGCGAAACGCCGCTGCTGGAAGCCGAAGTGAAGGTGGCCTGCGTGACCGCCGCCGATTTTCGTCCGCGCGCGGTGCCCGAAGCACTGCTGTCACGGATGACCGAACAGGGAGCGAGTGCATGAGTGTGTGGGTCCAGCTTCTGGTCACGATGCAGGCTGCGTCCGTCCAGGCCCTCCCGGATGCCGCGCCGCCGGCGCAGGCCGCCGCTTCGACGGCCATCGCCGCTTCGGGCAACGGCCTGAACCTGGTCAGCCTGATCCTGGAG
>DATHOV010000402.1:0-2362 GCA_035484515.1 Lysobacteraceae bacterium | reverse complement strand
GATCTGCAGGGCGTGTTCAGTCCTGCCAGCTACAAACAGGGCTTTGTCGGACTGCTCGATGACTATCCGGGAATGACCTGTGGAGTGTGGCAGCATCGGCCGGAAAGCGTTGGTTTTGTGCATGCGCGCTCGGCTGATCCGTTCGACGATCCGATCATCCAGCCGAACTATCTGTCCGATCCGATGGATCGCCGTGTGCTGATCGCCGGTATGAGACTGGCGCGCAGGCTGTTGCACACACCGGAGCTGTCGCCTTATTTCGATGGCGATTCGCTGCCGGCTCCCGACGTGCAGAGCGACGACGAATATTTGGGCTACGCGCGGCAATACGGTTCAACCGCGTATCATTTGATTGGCACTGCCCGGATGGGACCGGCGACGGATCCCACTTCGGTGGTGGACGACCAGTTGCGGGTGCACGGGATGCAGGGGCTGCGCGTGGCGGATGCATCGATCATGCCGAGCATGCCCTCGGCCAATACCTATGCCACCACAATGATGATCGCCGAGAAGGCGTCCGACATGATCCGCGGCCGGCCACCACTGGAACCGGTTGAAGGTGTTGCTGCGTAAAGCCAATACCCCCTCCCTACCCTCCCCCACTTCGCGGGAGAGGAAGATGGGGGACGACGGCGCTTGCCGTGGGTCACCGATGGTCGGAGTATCGTTGGGAGTATCTCAAGGGAACCGAAAGAGTGAGCGCCTCCTTCAAGAGTACCGAACGCTACATTGCCTCGCGTGATCTGGAGGTCGCGGTGAACGCCGCCGTGACGTTGCAGCGCCCGTTGCTGGTGAAGGGCGAGCCTGGCACCGGCAAGACCGTGCTGGCGCACGAGGTCGCCGAGGCACTCGGCCTCGAGCTGATCGAGTGGCACATCAAGTCCACCACCAAGGCGCAGCAGGGCCTGTACGAATACGACGCGGTATCGCGGCTGCGTGACGGACAGCTGGGCGATCCGCGCGTGCACGACATCGCCAACTACATCGTGCGCGGCAAGCTGTGGGATGCCTTCGAGTCCGACAAGCCGGTCGTCGTGCTGATCGACGAGATCGACAAGGCGGATATCGAGTTCCCCAACGACCTGCTGCTGGAACTCGATCGGATGCGCTTCTTCGTCTACGAGACGCGCAAGACGGTCATCGCCACGCACCGGCCGGTCGTGATCATCACGTCGAACAACGAGAAGGAGCTGCCGGACGCATTCCTGCGGCGCTGCTTCTTCCACTACATCCGGTTCCCGGATCGCGAGACGATGGAACGCATCGTGCAGACACACTATCCGGACATCCGCCACGACCTGGCGCGCGAGGCGCTGAACGTATTCTTCCAGATCCGGGAGGTGCCCGGCCTCAAGAAAAAGCCCACGACCGCTGAACTGCTCGATTGGCTGAAGCTGCTGATGGTGGAAGACCTGCCGGCGGACGCGCTGCGCACCAACGACAAGCACCTGGTGATACCGCCGCTGCACGGCGCACTGCTGAAGAACGAGCAGGATGTGCACCTGTTCGAGCGTCTGGCATTCCTGGCACGCCGCAACAACTGATGTTCGCGCACCTCATCATGGGGCTGCGGCAGGCGGGGCTGCCGACCTCGATCACCGAATACCTCACGCTGCTGGGCGCTATGAAGGCCGGGGTCGCGGAATGGAGCGTCGATGATTTCTACTACCTGAGCCGCGCGACCCTGGTGAAGGACGAACGCCACCTGGATCGGTTCGACCGTGTGTTCGCGCAGTGCTTCAAGGGGCTGGAACCGCCCGAAGGCCTGATCCCGCGCGAACTGCCTGAGGAATGGCTGCGCAAGCTGGCGGAGAAGCTGCTGACGCCGCAGGAGATGGCGAAGATCGAGGCGCTGGGCGGCTTCGAGGCGATCATGCAGCGGCTGGCCGAGTTGCTGGCGGAACAGAAGGGCCGTCACCAGGGCGGTTCGAAATGGATTGGCACCGCGGGGACCTCACCATTCGGCGCTTATGGCTACAATCCCGAGGGCGTGCGCATCGGCCAGCATGAGTCGCGCCATCGCCGCGCGGTGAAGGTGTGGGACAAGCGCGAATTCCGCGACCTGGACGATTCGGTCGAACTGGGCACGCGCAACCTGAAGCTGGCGCTGCGCCGGTTGCGGCGATTCGCGCGCCAGGGTGCAGAGACCGAGTTGGATCTGCCGAACACCATCACGTCCACCGCGAAGAATGCCGGGACGCTGGATCTGAAGATGGTGCCCGAGCGGCACAACACGGTGAAAGTGCTGCTGTTCCTGGATATCGGCGGCTCGATGGACGACTTCGTGAAGTTGTCGGAGGAGCTGTTCTCCGCTGCACGGTCCGAGTTCAAGCATCTGGAGTACTACTATTTCCACAACTTC
>DATHOV010000401.1:0-2860 GCA_035484515.1 Lysobacteraceae bacterium | reverse complement strand
CCTGCGTGGTCTCGTTCGTCGCGTTCGGCAATCCGAAGGTGATGGACGAACTGATCTTCTGGCCGCCGGCGGTCACTCGCAAGCACGACTACTCGCGTTTCATCGGCTACGGGCTGGTGCACGCCAACGGCTCGCACCTGCTGTTCAACATGCTCACCCTGTATTTCTTCGGGCGCACGATGGAGGGCATCATCGACGCCCAGCTCGGCGCATACGGCTTCGCGTTCTTCTATGTGCTGGGTCTGATCGTCTCGATCCTGCCGACCTACTTCCAGCATCGCGACGACGAGAACTACCGCAGCCTCGGCGCATCCGGCGCGGTATCGGCGGTGCTGTTCGCCTACATCCTGTTCCAGCCGTGGTCGCTGATCTATTTCTACTTCGCGATACCGATTCCGGCGATCGTGTACGCGGTGCTGTACGTCGGCTACACGATCTGGGCGAACCATCGCGGCGGCAGCCGCATCAACCATAGCGCGCATCTGTGGGGAGGGGCTTACGGCGTGGCGTTCGTGCTGGTGATGAAACCCGAAGTGCTGAGCCTGTTTGTGGATCGGTTGACGCATCCGGGATTCGGGAGGTAGTCGTTCAATCCATCGCCTCATCATCCAGCGCATCCATCACCGCATCCGGCAACGCCAGCGCACTCCAGAACGCGGTCTTCCGTGTCGCCCAGCTCGTCGCCGCATCATCGAGTACGGACATCAACGTATCGAAGTCTTCCGTCGCGGCCTTGCGCAACTCCGCCACGTGGGCGAACTCGATCCAGTAACCCTTTGCCGGTAGCCAGCCCAGGTCGCCCAGGCAATCCGCCAGCGCATCCCAATTGCGCCCGAACATCTTCGGGAACTGCAACGCGTGCGCGATGCGATCGAGCAGGTTCGACTTGCTGCGGCAGCCGGCGAAGTCGATCTGCTGGCACAGGAAACCATTGCGTCTGGCGGCGTTGCGAAGATCGGGCAGGTCGTCCTCGCTGACCAGCATCGCGCCGGCGTTGCGCGCGTCGGCGAGCATGGCCTGCATGTCGGATGCGCTCATCGCGGGGCCTCCAGCGTTCGGAAAGTGCGGTGGTGGTCGGAACGGGGGATGCGTCGCATCCGCACTCCGCTTGCTCCATGCGATGATGGGACATGACCGTGTCCGCGTCGACATCGATTCCGGTATGAGCGTGGTCGGTTCGCGGCCGTTGCGCCTGCGTCTGGCGACCTCGCTGTTGATGATCTTCGCGATGCTGCCCGCACTGGCGGCGCCCCTGCAGGGAGCGTGGCGCGCGGCGAAGGCTTCCGATAACGCCGACTCGGTGCGTTCCGCTGCCGTGGATGCCGGCGATACCCGATTCGATCCTGCGCAACTCACCGTCATTCCCGCCGGAGCGCACGGTGCATGGATCCGGTTGCGTCGAAGCGATGCGGATGCGGAAAACGCCGCATCGCCGGCCGCGGATTGGGTGCTGCAGGTCGAGGATCCGGGGCTGCAATCGATCAGCCTGTTTCCGGCCCAGGGCCCTCCCGTGCTGAAGGCCAACCTGCTGCAGCCGCATGAGGGCTGGCAGGGCCATGGCCGCATCGGATTCGCACTCGATCGTGGGGAAGCGGATCGCGTGGCTTCCGGCGGATCGCCGTTGTTGTTGCGGATGGAGCCTGGCCGGCTCGTCGCCTCGCCGGTGCGTTTCTCGCTGGTGAGCACGGCGGAATTCCAGCGCGAGGATGCGCGCTGGCTGGCGCTGGCGACGGCCTGCTTCGCGATCATGGCGGCGATGGCGATCATGGCGCTGCTGTTCGCGCTCGAGCTGCGCGACATCGCTTTCGTCTGGTATGCGGTCTATGTGCTGGGCTATGCGCTGGTGCTCGCGATCCAGTCCGGCTTCGTCGCCGAGCCGCTCGAATGGTCGTGGATCGCGGGTTCGCCGAGCGCGTGGGGACGCGCGGCCACGGCGATCTCGGTGGCATCGGCGTCGCTGTTTCTCTCGCGCTTTGCCGGACTGAGGTTGTACGCGCCGAGGATGCGTATCGCCGTGCTGGCGATGGGCTGGTCCACCGGCGGGCTGATGCTGCTCGGGAGCATCCCGCTGCCGGCGCTGCGGTTCGTCGCTTCGATCCTGATCAATCCGCTGCTGATCCTGGGGGGCCCGATCATGCTCGCCGCGAGCGTGGTCGCATGGTGGCGTGGCTCGCGTTATGCGGGATTCTTCCTGCTCGGCTGGACGCCGCTCCTGGTCGTTACGGTGCTCGGCAGTGCGCAGATATTCGGCACGTTGCCGACCTGGACCTGGCTCACCGATGCGAGTCTGGTCACCGGTGCGTTCGAGGCGCTCGTGCTGTCGCTGGGTCTGGGCGATCGCGCGCTGGCCTTGAAGCACGACCGCGACATCGCACAGGCGCTCGCGGATTCGGATGCGCTGACTGGCGTGTTCAATCGCCGGGGCCTGGACCGGTGCCTGGCAGCGCTGGTCGACCACGCCCTGCGCCAGCGTCGGCCATTGACCCTGCTGTTCCTCGATCTCGATCGTTTCAAGCTGCTCAACGACCACCAGGGCCATGCCGCGGGCGATGTGGCGCTGATCGCGGTCACCCGGCTGATGCGTTCGGACATGCGCGCGCACGACGTGCTCGGGCGGTATGGCGGCGAAGAATTCCTGGCCGCGTTGCCCGGATGCGACATCGAGGCCGCGCAGGTGATCGCGGAGCGCATACGTACCGACCTGCTGGCGATGGCCATTGCGGTGGTTTCGCCAGCCGATGCCCTGACCGC
Source organism: Lysobacteraceae bacterium (assembly GCA_035484515.1). Taxonomy (GTDB): domain Bacteria; phylum Pseudomonadota; class Gammaproteobacteria; order Xanthomonadales; family Xanthomonadaceae; genus SZAS-103. The sequence goes on along the minus strand of DATHOV010000401.1, from coordinate 109 downwards.
CAGCATCGGCGTGGCGGGATGGGAGTGGGGCGACGACGCGCAGGCCTTGGTCGACCGCGCGGACCGGGCGATGTATGCGGCCAAGCGCGCGGGCGGGAACCGGGTTTCG
>DATHOV010000400.1:0-3752 GCA_035484515.1 Lysobacteraceae bacterium | reverse complement strand
TCGCCGCGTCATCGCCGAGCGTATGGCGTCTTCGTCTTCCTCGTCGAACCGCGGCGGTTCGAGGCTGTCGAGGTCGAAGCCCATCAGGTCGGCGTCGTCTTCGTCGAGGCCATCGAGCGCGCGGAAGTCTGCATCCAGCAGCGCAGTACGCGCCGAGTCCTCGCTGTCGTAGGTATCGGTGCGACCGTCGCAGTCGAGGATCTCGGCGGTGCCGCTCTCGCGCACGCGCAGGCGGGCCCATACGAGCAGGTTGCCGACCGTGGCCAGCCACCATTCCTCGGAGGCGAATCCGGTAATTTCGTCGTCGTCGGTCATAGAGGTCTCAGGGTTTCAGCATCCACGCGAGCAGGCCGAAGCCGCCGGCGCTGGCCAGTCCGAGCAGCAGCACGACCAGCGCGATCCGTGCGGGCATCCCCAGGCCGCTGAGCCCGGGATCGCGCGCCTCCCGGTAGCGCCCGGCCAGCAACCAGAGCAGGCTGGGTATCGCAACGACGCCGGCGTCGACAAGTTGAGCATGAATGGCCGGGTAGCGATCGCGCAGGTGCACAAGCGTCATCGGCCAGAAGAACACGAAGCCCATCAGGCCGGTGATGGCGAAGGCGATACCGAGCAGCGAGAAGGTGATCAGCATGCGGCTGTCAGAACGTCGCCAGCCCCGGTGCGCGCGGGTAGGGGATCGCGTCGCGGATGTTCGCCAGGCCGCATACGTACACCACCAGCCGTTCGAATCCGAGCCCGAAACCCGCATGTGGCACCGTCCCGTAGCGGCGGAAATCGCGATACCAGCCATAGTGCGCGCCATCGAGTCCGAACTGGGCCATGCGCGCATCGAGCACGTCCAGGCGCTCCTCGCGCTGCGCGCCGCCGATGATCTCGCCGATGCCCGGCGCCAGCACGTCCATCGCGGCTACGGTGCGACCGTCGTCGTTCAGGCGCATGTAGAAGGCCTTGATCTGCTCGGGGTAGTTCAGCACCACGACCGGACGACCGACGTGCTGCTCGGTCAGCCAGCGTTCGTGCTCGGTCTGCAGATCCAGGCCCCATTCGACCGGGAAGTCGAACTTGTGGCCGGACTTCTGCAGCAGCGACACCGCATCGGTGTAGTCGATGCGCTCGAACGGCTGGGCGATGAAGGCTTCCAGTCGCGTGACCGCGTCCTTCTGCACGCGTTCGGCGATGAAGGCCATGTCGTCGCCGCGCTCGTCGAGTACGGCCCTGAACACATACTTGAGGAAAGCCTCGGCAAGATCGGCGTCTTCCTTGAGCCCGGCGAAAGCGATCTCCGGCTCGATCATCCAGAACTCGGCCAGGTGACGCGAAGTGTTGGAGTTCTCGGCGCGGAAGGTCGGGCCGAAGGTGTAGACCTTGCTCAGCGACAGGCAGTAGGCCTCGACGTTGAGCTGGCCGGAGACGGTCAGGAAGGTCTCCTTGCCGAAGAAATCCTGCGAGAAATCCACCGCGCCCCTGTCGTCGCGCGGCAGGTTCATCATGTCAAGGGTGGACACGCGGAACATCTGGCCCGCGCCTTCGGCATCGGACGTGGTGATGATCGGGGTGTTGATCCAGAAATAGCCGTTCTCGTGGAAGAAGCGGTGGATCGCCTTGGCCAGGCAGTCGCGGATGCGCGCGACCGCGCCAAACAGGTTCGTGCGCGGACGCAGGTGGGCGACTTCGCGCAGGAATTCCAGCGAATGCGCCTTGGGCTGGATCGGATAGGTTTCCGGATCCTCGACCCAGCCGACCACCTCGATCGTACTGGCCTGGATCTCGAAGGCCTGGCCCTGGCCTTGCGAGGGAACAAGTGTACCGGTCGCGATCACGGCGCAGCCTGCGGTCAGGCGCTTCACCTCGGATTCGTAGTTTGCCAGGGCCGCGGGTGCAACGACCTGGATCGGGTGGAAGCAGGAACCGTCGCTGACATTGACGAACGACAGCCCGGCCTTGGAATCGCGCCGCGTGCGCACCCATCCGCGCACGCTGACCTGCGTGCCTGCCGCGACCTTGCCGCCCAGCGCCTGCGCGACGCTCACCTGTTCCGCACCTGTTCCCGCCATGACTTGCAACTCCATTGGACCGCACGCATATCGAAGCTGCACATGATAACGGATGGAGTCAGTCGACATGGGTACAATACGGTCATGAGCATCACCCTGACACCCGCCGCCCTCGAACGCGTCCGCAACTATCTGGCGACCGATCCCGGCAAGATCGGCCTGCGTTTCGGCGTGCGTCGCACCGGCTGTTCGGGATGGGGCTATGTCGTGGATCTGGCCGGACATGCAGACGCCGACGACACCGTCTTCGAGGTCGATGGCGTGCGCGTGATTGTCGATGCGACCAGCCTGCCGCTGGTGCAGGGCGCACGGATCGACTTCGTGAAGCAGGGCATCAACGCCCAGTTCGCGTTCGAAAACCCGAACGCGGCCGAGGCCTGCGGCTGCGGCGAGAGCTTCACCACCGCGGCCGACCGCGCCGCCTGAGGACAGGTCGAACGGCACATTGCCGTAGGGGAGGAGGGCAGGGCTAGACTCGACGTCTCGCCCCCGAGGAGCCTCCGCATGTCCAGGATCCTGATCGTCGCCATCGCGCTTGCGCTCGCCGCCGGCTTGCCGGCCGCCGCGCAGTCGCCGACTGCGTTGACCGCACCGGATGCGGCACGTCCATCCGATGCGGCGCAGGCTCTGCACCAGCTGTTCGACGCCGAATGGGAACGTGGGCTGGTGGAATCGCCGGAGAGCGCCAGTGCCAGCGGCGATCCGCGCTTCAACGACCGCTGGAGCGACGAAAGCCTCGATGCCATCCACCACCACGAGGCCGAGGACCGCGCCGCCCTCGACCGGTTGCACACGATCGACCGCACGGCGCTTTCGCCGGCCGACCAGCTCGACTACGACACCTTCGAGTGGGAACTTCGGCACGCGGTGGCGCGGCAGAAGTTCCAGGAGTACCTGCGGCCGATCAGCTCCGGCGACGGCGTGCAGACCGCCGACGGCCTCGCCGAGGTCCTCCCGTTCGCGACCACGAAGGACTACCGCGACTGGCTCGCGCGGATGGACGCGATCCCGGTGCTGGTCGACCAGTCGATCGCGCTGATGAAGGCCGGCGTGGCGGCCGGCAACATGCCGCCCAAGGTCCTGTTGCAGCGGTCGAAATCGGAAATCGCCGCGCAGATCGTGGACGATCCGTCGAAGAGCCCGTTCTACCGGCCGTTCCTGAAGTTCGCCGACACCGTTCCGGCCGCCGACCGTCCGCAGCTCCAGGCCGATGCCCAGCGCCTCGTTCGCGAGCGCATCGTACCGGCCTACCGCAAACTGGCGACGTACTTCAATGACGACTACCTGCCGAAAGCGCGCGATTCGATCGCTGCCGCCGACCTGCCGGACGGCAAGGCCTACTACGACTTCCTCGCCGGCTATTACACGACCACCGACCTCACCGCGGAACAGATTCATGCCATCGGCCTGCGCGAAGTAGCGCGCATCCACGCCGAGATGGAGAAGGTCAAGGACCAGACCGGCTTCAAGGGCACGCTATCGGAGTTCTTCACCTACCTTCGCAGCGATCCGCGGTTCTTCGAGAAGACGCCAGAAGCACTGCTCGAACGCTACCGCGCCACCGCCAAGCGCATCGATCCGGAGCTGGTGAAGATCGTCCGCACCCTGCCGCGGCTGCCCTACGGCGTTCGCCCGATCCCCGACAACGTCGCGCCCGACAGCACCACCGCCTACTACCAGCAGGGCGCCAACGACGGC
>DATHOV010000399.1:0-3156 GCA_035484515.1 Lysobacteraceae bacterium | reverse complement strand
CAGATCGACCTGCTGCCCGGCCTCCAGAACCTCCAGTGCCTGCTTGCCCGAGTTGGCCTCGATCACGGTATGGCCGAGATCTTCCAGCATGCCGACGGTGCTCATTGCGACAAGGATATCATCATCGACGACCAGGATGGTGGCGGTATGGGTGGCGGTGGGTTGGATAATCCGTGGCTGCGAAGCGACCGGAGGATTCGTTGCGATCGGCAACCAGAGTGTGGCAACGGTGCCCTTGCCGACCTCGCTCGCGAGATCGAGGGCTCCCCCAAGCTGCACGGCAAGTCCGTGCACCATCGACAGACCCAGGCCGGTGCCTTTGCCAAGCGGTTTGCTGGAGAAGAACGGCTCGATCGCGCGTTTGAGCGTGTCGGGGTCCATGCCCGTCCCGGTATCGGCAACCCTGATACGCAGGTACGATCCGCCGGACAAGCCGCTCTCAAGGTCGCAATCCGCCTGATCCGCGCTGATATCGATAGCTCCACCGTCCGGCATGGCATCGCGCGCGTTGATCGCGAGATTGAGAATTGCCAGTTCGATCTGATGGGTATCGACCTGCGCAGGTGGCAGGTCAGGATCGACGTGCAGGCGTAGCGCGATGTGCGGGCCGAGCGAGCGTGCGAGAAGATCGTGCATTCCCTCGAGCAGCGACGCGATGTCGGATGAGTTCGTCGTCAGCTCCTGCTGGCGTGCGAATGCCAACATTCGTTGCGTCAGGGTAGCGCCACGCTCGGTGCCCTGCAGTGCGCCATCGACCAGGCGTCGCATACGATCGTTGTCGGGCAGTTGCTTTCGCAGCAGCTCCAGATTGCCCATGATGGCCATCAGGAGATTGTTGAAGTCGTGCGCAATCCCACCGGTGAGCTGGCCGAGGCTTTCCATCTTCTGCGACTGCAGGAGCTGTTCCTGCGCTCTTTCGCGCGCGGCGACTTCCTTGGTGAGCTCGGCGGTGCGCTGCTGGACACGCTGCTCGAGCGTCCGCGTCAGGTCGGAGAGTGCGGCCCGTTCGGCCGCCAGCTCCTGCAGGATCTGCTCGCGTTCCAGTTCCGAGGTCTTGCGTTCGGTGATGTCGGAAGAAACCCCGACGAGCTGGGCGATTTCGCCGATGATGTTCCGCACAACGCGGGCGCGCATGTCGACCCAATGCACCGAGCCGTCCGGCCACACGGTACGGTATTCGATCGCATAGTCGGCGCCGGTTTGCAGCGCCTGTTCGACAGCGTGCTGCACCCGCGCCAGGTCGTCCACGTGCGTCGCGCCGCGCCAGTCGTCGTGCGAAAACTCAGCGTTGGAACCGTGCCCGAAATGCGCTCGACAGCTCTCGGAGGTGTTCAGGACCATCCCACGGGCAGTCAGCGTCCATGATCCCAGACGGCCGGCCCTGAGCGCGGTTTGCAGTTGCTGCTCGCCCTCGACAAGGTCCTCCAGGCGGGCGCGCGCATCGTATTGCCGGCGGCGCGCGCGCACCGCCGCTCGCGCCACCGTGGTCAATGTCGTCGGATGGAACGGCCGCTCCAGGAACGTTACATTACCGAGAACTTCGGCCAGCCGGACCGCGGCAGGATTGCGCTCGGGGCCACCGCCGCGGTGGGTCAGCAGGATGATCGGCAGGTCGGCCCAGGGTGGCTGCTGCTCCAGAAATGCCACCAGGGGTCGCAGATCGGCGGTGTGGACCGCCTCGTCGGCAATGACCGCCAGACCGGCACCTACATCGAGCTCCTGCGCGAGTTCCGGAAGGTCTGCACAGATGGTCGCCGAGCGGCCGGACTCCGCCAGGATCAGCGACGCGAGATGGCCGTCGCGGCCGGTAGGGGCCAGGATGAGCGCCCGTTCCGAAAGCGCGCCGGGCTGTCTCACGTCTTCCTGTCCTGCATCAGGGGCGTCCGGTCGCCGGCGTAGGTCGGCACGCCGCGCAACACGCCGTGAAACGCTTCCAGCGGTTCACCGAGCGTCAGGCCATCACGGCTGATGCGGAATTCACGGATGGTCGACTCGTGCAGGCCGGTCCGTTTCTTGATGACGGAGATGGCGCGCCGCACCCTGCCCGCTGCCTCGAAGTAGCGCAGCATGATCACGGTGTCGGCCAGGTAGGTCACGTCGACCGGCGCTTGCATCTCGCCGACCAGACCGTGCTGCGCGACGGTCATGAACGTCGTGGCGCCCTGGCGATTCAGGTACTGCAACAGCTCGTGGATGTGCAGGATGAGAGAGTTCTCCTCCGGCATTGCGGCCTGATAGCCGTTCAGGCTGTCGATCACGACCGTTTTGACATTCCCGCCATCGACGGTTGCGCGCACCCGGTGCGCAAACTCGCCCGGCGAAAGCTCGGCCGCGTCGATCTGCTCGATCACCAGATCGCCGCGCGAGCGCGCCGCTTCCAGGTCGATGCCCAAGCCCTTCATCCGGTCGTACAGCAGCCCGAGTTCTTCATCGAAGATGAACAGCGCGGCCCGTTCGCCCCGTGCGACCGCCGCCATGGCGAACGTCATGGAAATGAGCGATTTGCCGGTGCCCGCGGGACCCAGGATCAGGGTGCTCGAGCCCGAGTCGACGCCACCGCCAAGCAGAGCGTCGAATTCGGTCAATCCCGTCGAGAGCGCGCGCCGGGTGAATCGCGTACGGTGTTCCGCCGCGACCAGGCGGGGGAAAACCTGGATCCCGCCCGTCGCGATCGTGAAGTCGTGGTAGCCGCCGCGGTATTTTTGGCCGCGGTATTTGAGCACGCGCAAACGCCGCCGTTCAGCACCATAAGTCGGCGCCAGCTCCTCCAGGAGAATGACACCATGGGCAACGCTGTGGACGGTTTTGTCCGCTGCGTCCGAGGTCAGGTCATCCAACATGATCACGGTAACGCCACGCCGGGCAAAATAATGCTTGATGGCGAGAATTTGACGTCGGTAGCGCAGCGACGATTGTGCCAGCAGCCGTATTTCGGACAGGCTATCGAGCACGACCCGGTTGGGCTGCACCCGCTCGACAGCATCGAATATCTGCTTTGTCGTCTCGCCGAGCTCGAGATCGGACGAGTACAGCAGGCTTTGCTGCTGCTCGCTGTCCAGCAGGCTTTCGGGCGGAACGAGTTCGAAGACGGTGATCTTGTCGCCCAGCGTCCAGCCATGCGATGCGGCGCCATGGCGAAGCTCCTGTTCGGTTTCC
>DATHOV010000398.1:0-9948 GCA_035484515.1 Lysobacteraceae bacterium | reverse complement strand
CTGCCGCATTGCCGGCGACCTGCCACGCATCGGCAGCGCGCACTTTCAGCAGGTCGTGCATCGCGCCGCTCGTGCTCGCTGCTTGCGCCGCGTAGGACTGCGCGGCCTCGCGCGCATGCCCGCTGGCGAGCATCTGGTCGGCGGCATGCACCTGCGGTGGCAACTCGGTGACGTCGCCCATGCTGGCGCATCCGGCGACGACCAGGGCAAGCAGCGACGGAAGGATGCGTTTCATGCGAAGGCCGTTGCGATGGGCAGGACGCTAAGATGATACCCGCAGGGCCGACCTGCCGGTGGAGGACGCATGGCAGCCGGAATCCTGTACGTGGTGGCGACGCCGATCGGCAACCTCGGCGATCTTTCCGCACGCGCGATCGCGACCCTGCGCCGTGTCGATGCGATCTGCTGCGAGGACACGCGCCACAGCCGGCCGTTGCTGTCGCACCACGGAATCGAACGGCCGCTGCTGGCCCTGCACGAGCACAACGAGGCCGAATTCGCCGACAAGCTGGTCGCGCGGATGCTGGCAGGCGAAAGCCTCGCCCTGGTTTCCGATGCGGGCACGCCACTGGTCAGCGATCCTGGATACCGCCTCGTGCGCACGGCGCGCGATGCCGGTGTCCGCGTCAGTCCGTTGCCGGGCGCCTGCGCGGCGATCGCGGCGCTGTCGGTGGCGGGGCTGCCGAGCGACCGCTTCGTCTTCGAGGGATTCCTGCCGGCCAAGCCAGCGGCGCGGCGCGCACGGCTGGCGCAGCTCGCCTCCGAGTCGCGCACCCTGCTGTTCTACGAATCCGCGCACCGCATCGAGGAGATGCTCGCCGATGCCCGCGCGGCGTTCGGCGATGCCCGCGCCGCGGCGATCGCGCGCGAACTGACCAAACTGTTCGAGACTGTGCTCGACGGGGATCTCGCTTCCCTCCATGCGCGTGTCGTCGCCGACGCGGACCAGCGCAAGGGCGAGTTCGTGGTGATCGTCGCGGGCGTCGGCGACGACACCGATGCGAAGCTCATCGAAGGTCGGCGCGTTTACGCGAGACTTTGCGAGCACCTCGCGCCGTCACAGGCGGCGCGGGTGGCGGCCGAGCTCACCGGCGCCTCGCGAAAGGACCTGTACGGCGGATAGTCGGACGATGCGTGCGACAATGCCCATGGCGGAGCCGGCCAGACAGTCGCGTCACCCGCAAGGGTGACGAGGAAAGTCCGGGCTCCACAGGGCACGGTGCCAGGTAACGCCTGGGCGGCGCAAGCCGACGGAAAGTGCAACAGAAAGAAACCGCCGAACGGCGTCTTCGGACGTGCGTGGCAAGGGTGAAATGGTGCGGCAAGAGCGCACCGCGAGCCTGGCAACAGGCCGGCACGGCAAACCCCACCGGGAGCAAGGCCAAATAGGGACCTCATGACGCGGCCCGCGTCGGGTCCGGGTAGGCTGCTTGAGTTCAGCGGTGACGCTGCGCCTAGAGGAATGACTGTCCACGACAGAACCCGGCTTATCGGCCGGCTCCGCCACTTCCTCATCTACATGCTGTTGATGCGCGCGAGTCTGCGAATGGCACCGCCCGCACCGGGAGCAAGGCCAGAGGGGTGCGATGGTACTGCCCGTACCGCACGCGGGTAGGCTGCTCGAGTTCAGCGGTGACGCTGCGCCTAGAGAATGACTGTCCACGACACAGATGGGCTTACCGGCCAGCTCCGTATGCCACTACATAGAGTTCGCTGCGGTCAGGGCGGGCGCCCCCGGAAAAAAGGGGCGACGACCTACCGTCGTCGCCCCTTGCGTCACACATCGACGCGACAGTCCCCTACTACATCGCGATCTGCGTGACCGCATCGCTCCAGTCGCTTGGGCCGCGGGTGCCGATGGCGCGCACTTGGACGAGGTAGGCGGTGCCGGGCGTCAGGCCCGCGAGGGTCGTCCTGGCGGCGACCGTCGGGTCGGCGGGCAGCCAGACGCCCGGCGTCTGGACCGCAGCGATCCGCCACTGGTAGGCGCTGGCCTTCGCGACGTTCTTGCAACGCGCGCGAAGCTGCCCGCTGACCGCGCCGCGCGACAGCCGCAGGTTCTCCGGGGCGGGCAGGACGCCGATCGGCTGGGGGCTGCGCTGCAGCGGGAAGCCCGAGGCGGTGAGCACGACCCGGTCGCCGTTGCCGGTTGCCTGCACGTACTGGGCGAGCTGGCGGACCAGGGCGACCAGCGGCGGGCGCAGCTGGCGGCGGCGGGCGAGGGTCACACGGGTGGCTTCGGCGACGTTGACTTGGGCGAGCAGGGCATCGCGTGCGGCCGCGACCGTGGCCAGTGCCGGCGCCGGGTCGGGGAAGTGCGCATTGCCGGTCATCGCCGCGAGGATGCGCGAGACAGCGGCGGCGAGGTCGCCGTCGTTGTCGGTGTTGACGAAGCCGATCGCGACCTTCGCCGTCTTCTGACCGCCGGTCGCGGCCGACGGGGTGTGAGAGGACGATTCGGACTGCGGTCGCGATCCGGCGGTCGTGGCATCGGTGGCCGGAAGGGTCGGGTTGCTGGTTTCGAGGTTCACGAAATATCTCCTGATAGGGCGCCCACAGGCGGGGCGCCGTTGCAAAGCAAAGGGTTTTGGAATGCGGCGAAAAGGGACGACGGAGACCTCAGCCCGCCGCAGGGCTGGTGACGGACCACGACGGGTCCGCCGGCCTCCGGGCGCGGTCGGTGCGGGAACCGCGCAGCTGCGCCAGTAACGTCAGCGAAAGACGGCCGAGCGATGGCCCGGCGGTGGAACCTTGGGGTGCGAGCCCGGGTTGCGGGCCGCGAGGCGGCCACGCCGCACGGGGCGCATCCGGATGGCAGGCCGCGGACAGGCGGGGTCGTTCCCCGGCGGACGACCGGGCCCGGCAAGATGGGAAGTTTTCACGGCCATTTCAGGGAATTTCGCGAAACTTTGGGTAGTTTTCACGAAAAAGCCAGTAATTTTCCTGAAAATATCAGGAGATTGCGTCGAAGACCGGGGAATGTCCGCCAAAATCTGGGTAGATTTTGGCCTTGGCCGAGCAATCTCCGCCAAAAAATCACGAAATTTCGGCGAAAGTCGGGCAATTTTCGTGAAAATATCCCCGGAGTTCCGCGAAAACGGGGTGGATTCCCGGAAATTCCCGGGAACCTGTCCGGAAATCCGGGGCGCCAGGGCCGGCGCCAGCCTCGTGCTGCCCGTGAACGGTGCCAGTCCGCGGTCGCAATGAAGGGCATGCGGCCACGACGGGCCGCCGGGCGCCGCTGCTGGAGCGGGCTGACGCCCGTTCCCGGTCGCATGCTGCTGCGTCGTCCCCTCGATGATCATGGCCGTTCCCCTTCGCTTCCCCATCGCCCCTGCGATGTCTGATGTACAGCTTGCGCCCGGGCACCTGACCGGCGAATGGCCTCCACATGACCGATCCCTCATCGGGCGACTGTTGACTTCCGGCCGCCTGCACAGGCGCCTCGGGCGGCTCCGCGCGGCTGCCAGAACGGGGTCTTTGCGGCAAGTGCCGGAGTCGCGACCCGCCCGCCTGGTGCGGGTATGGACATCCCCGCAGAACGGGTCTGCCGGTGCTGCATTGCAGCGATTCCGGTGCATACGGATTCGCCAAATTTGGTTCGGATGTGGAGGCCAGATTTTTCACAATCTGAGACAAAACAAGACTTAGTGGATAACTCTTGAACCAGTCTCTGAAGATTGTCGCAAGCCCTTGCCCTGCTTGGGAAATTTTCTTCGCAAAGTTGTTGACAAGGTTGTGCACGACTCCTATGGTGGCGGCTCGTGGGGAAATCTGGTTTTTTGTGGGTTTCCAGTGCATCCAGACCTCGTTTTGGCGAGGCGCAACCGGTAGCGAGCGGGCATGTTCCAGGGCGAAACAGCCATCACGATCGACGACAAGGGACGGCTGGCGATTCCGACCAGCCACCGGGAGTCCGTCGCCCGCGAATGCGGCAACCAGCTGGTCATCACCTACAGCCCGTTCGAGTCCGGCTGCCTCTACATCTACCCGCTGCCGGTCTGGGAGCGCCTGCGCGACCAGGTCAATGCCCTGCCGCGCGCCAAGAGCGTCAGCCGCAACCTGCAGTTGAAGCTGGTCGGCGCAGCGAGCTTCGTCGAGCCCGACGGCAATGGCCGCATCGGCATCCCGGCCAGCCATCGCAGCGCGGTCGGCATCGACAAGCGCGCGGTGCTGCTGGGCATGGGCGACAAGTTCGAGTTGTGGAGCGAGCAGGCGCATCACGCGCAGATCCAGCAGACCTTGTCGGATGCCGACGTGGGTACGGACCTGCTCGACCTGAAGCTGTGACGGAAGCGCGTACGGACGCAGGTCCTGCCCATCTTCCGGTGATGTACGCGCAGGTCATGGAGGGGCTGCGTGTTCGCGAGGACGGAACGTATCTCGATGGGACATTCGGTCGCGGCGGTCACGCACGCGGTGTTCTGGAGCAATTGGGAAGCAAGGGGCGACTGCTGCTGATGGACAAGGATCCCGAGGCGATCGCGAAGGCGGAGGCCGATTTCGGCCGCGATCCGCGCGTCGCGATCAGGCAAGGAAGCTTCGCCGACCTCGCACAGTGGCAGGAAACCCTCGCCGGACTCGACGGCGTGCTGTTCGACCTCGGCGTGTCCTCGCCGCAGCTCGACGACGCCCAGCGCGGCTTCAGCTTCCGTTTCGACGGCCCGCTCGACATGCGCATGGACAATGCCAGCGGCGAGAGCGCGGCCGACTGGCTTGCGCACGCCGATGCCGACGCAATCGCCGACGTGCTCTGGACCTATGGCGAGGAGCGCCTGAGCCGGCGCATCGCCAAGGCGATCGTCGCCGCGCGTGCGCAGGCGCCGATCGTGCGCACCGCGCAGCTCGCCGAAATCATCGCAGCGGTCGTCGGTCGCGGCGCGGAGAAAATCCACCCGGCGACGCGCAGCTTCCAGGCGATCCGGATCTTCATCAACCGCGAACTCGACGACCTCGAGGCCGGCCTCGCCGCGGCGCATGCGCGCCTGCGCACCGGCGGGCGCCTGGCGGTGATCAGTTTCCATTCGCTGGAAGACCGCATCGTCAAGCGCTTCATCGCAGGCCACGCCAAGGCGCCGGCGGGCAACCGCCGCCTGCCCGCGCTCGACACCTTCGTTCCGAGCTTGCGCGCGGTCGGCGGCGACATCCGCGCCGACGCGGCGGAGACCGCGCGCAACCCGCGTGCGCGCAGCGCGGCCCTGCGCGTGGCGGAGAAACTCTGATGCGCATCGGCGCGGCATTGATGGTCCTGCTGATCGTCGCGACCCTCGCCAGCGGCATCTCGGTCGTGTACGCGCGGCAGATGCACCGGCAGATGTTCATCCAGCTCAATGGGCTGGAACGCGAGCGCGACGACCTCAACATCGAGTTCGGCAAGCTTCAGCTCGAACAGGCCACCTGGGCCGAGAACAACCGCATCGAGCAGATCGCCACCGGCAAGCTCGGCATGGTCTATCCGAACGCCAAGGATGTGGTGGTGGTGCGGCCATGACGAACTCGCGTCCGCCCTCGCATGAGCAGGTCCAGCGCAAGCCGCGTACCGTGGGCCTGCGCACGCGCCTGCTGTGGGTCGGCTGCGCGCTGGGCCTCGCCGCGCTCGCGCTCGTGGCGCGCGCGGTCGACCTGCAATTCGTCAACAAGGATTTCTACGAGCAGCAGGGCGACCAGCGCTTCCTGCGCGAGGTGCCGATCGCGACTACGCGCGGCATGATCACCGATCGCAACGGCGAGCCGCTGGCGATTTCCACGCCGGTCGAGTCGATCTGGGCCAATCCCGACGAGCTCGCCGCGCATGCCGACAAGTACCCGCAGCTGGCGACCGCGCTCGGCATCCCGCTGGCCGACCTGAAGGACAACATCGGCAAGCACGCGGACAAGGAATTCCTCTACCTGCGCCGGCACATGGATCCGGATTCGGCCGAGGGCGTGGTTGCTCTCGGCATCCCCGGCGTGTACTCGCAGCGCGAGTACAAGCGCTATTACCCGCTCGGCGAAGTGATGGCGCATGTGCTGGGCTATACCAATGTGGACGACCACGGCCAGGAGGGCGTCGAGCTCGCTTTCGACGACTGGCTGACCGGCAAGCCCGGTACGAAGAAGGTGATCCGCGACCTGCACGGGCACTTCGTCGAGAACGTCGACCTGGTGCGGCCGGCGGTTCCCGGACGCGACCTGGCCATCTCGATCGACCGCCGCCTGCAGTACCTGTCGTACAAGGAACTCGCCGAGGCGATCAAGAAGAACAACGCCGACGCCGGCACCGCCGTGATCATGGACGTGCACACCGGTGAAATCCTGGCGATGGTGAACCTGCCTTCGTACAACCCGAACGCGCGCACCGACAACCGCCCGAGCGCGCACCGCAACCGCGCCGCGACCGACGTCACCGAGCCCGGCTCGGTGATGAAGGCCTTCACCATCGCCTCGGCGCTGGAAACCGGCATCGTCACCCCGAACACCACCTTCGACACGAACCCCGGATCGACGGAGCTCGCCGGACACATCATCCACGACACCCACAACCATGGCGTGCTGACCGTCACCGGGATCATCACCAAGTCGTCCAACGTCGGTGCGGCCAAGCTGTCGCTGCTGATGAACGGCACGCAGATGTACGACATGCTCACCCGCTTCGGTTTCGGGCATCCCACCGGCAGCGGTTTCCCCGGCGAATCCGGCGGCGTGCTGCCGAACGGCCGTTCGTGGTCGATGATCCAGAAGGCGACCATCGCCTACGGCTACGGCGTGTCGGTCACCGCGATGCAGCTCGCACGCGCCTACGCGGCGATCGGCAACGGCGGCCGTCTGGTCACCCCGACCTTCGTCAAGGGCGGTCAGAGCCCGAGCAAGGCGGTGCTCGATCCGCACATCGCCAGCCAGATCATGGCCATGCTCGAGACCGTGGTCACGCCGGAAGGCACCGCGCCGCAGGCGGCCGTGCTCGGCTACCGCGTCGCCGGCAAGACCGGCACCGCGCGCTACGCCGGCGCCGGCGGCTACAGCAAGATCTACGACAGCCTGTTCATCGGCCTCGTGCCGGCCAGCCAGCCGCGCATGGTCATGGTCACGATGATCCACAACCCGAAGGGTTCGGTGTACTACGGCGGCCTGGTCGCCGCGCCGGTGTTCGGCAAGGTCATGGACGGCGCGCTGCGTCTGATGGACGTGCCGCCGGACAACGTGCAGCAATGGTACGCCGCGCAGCCGGCCGCGCCCGCGGCTCCGGCGCAGCAGCTGGAAGGCGACCTGCCGCCGGGCGACGACATTCCGGTCGTCACCGCCCCGAGTGTCATCACGCCCGTCGATCCGGCGGCGAAGTCAGACAAGACGGGAGCGAAGGCGCGGTGAGCCTGGATGCCTCCATGCACGCGATGCCGCTTGCCGACCTGCTGGCCGGGACCGATGCGTCGCTGCCGATACCGGACACGACGGTCAGTGGGCTCTGCCAGGACAGTCGCGCGGTGCATGCCGGCGATGCGTACTTCGCGCTGGCGGGCGCGAGCGTGCACGGCCTGCGCTTCGCAAACGCCGCGCGCGCAGCAGGTGCGGCGGCGATCGTGTTCGAGGCGCCCGTGCCTGGCGATGTCGAGGTCCCGGAGCGCGCAGTCGGCGTGCCGCGGCTGCGTGCCAAGCTCGGCGCGATCGCGGATCGCTTCTATGGCGCGCCGTCGCAGGCACTGGTCGTGGTCGGCGTCACCGGTACCAATGGCAAGACCTCGTTCGTGCAACTGCTCTCGCAGGCGCTGAGCCTGCACGGCTTCGCGGCCGGCAGCATCGGCACTCTCGGCGCGGGCCTGGTCGGCCACGTCGTCGCCGGCGAGCGGACCACGCCGGACGTGATCGCGGTGCATCGCCTGCTCGCGGACATGCGCGAGGCCGGTGCGAGCCACGTCGCGATGGAGGTCTCCTCGCATGCGCTCGAGCAGGGTCGGGTGGACGCGGTCGCGTTCGACGTCGCGGTGTTCACCAACCTCACCCGCGACCACCTCGACTACCACGGCACGATGGAAGCCTACGGGTCGGCGAAGGCGAAGCTGTTCGCGTGGCCGGGCCTGCGCGCGGCGGTGGTCAATCTCGACGATCCCTTCGGCGCCGCCCTGCATGCGCGACTGCCGGCCTCGCTGCGGCGCGTCGGCGTGAGCTCGCGCGGCGCGGCCGATGCGCTGCTGCGCGCGGACAACATCCACCTCGACGCGCGCGGCATCGTCTTCGACCTGGCGATGGGCGACGCGCGCCATCCGGTCGATTCGCCCCTGGTCGGCCGTTTCAACATCGACAACCTGCTTGGCGTAGCCGGCGCCCTGCTCGCGCTGGAATGGCCGCTGCACGAAATCGCCGCGCTGCTGCCGCGCCTGCAGCCGGTCAACGGGCGCATGAACCGGGTCGGCGGCGATGGCCGTCATCCGCTGGTGGTGGTCGACTACGCGCACACGCCCGACGCGCTGGAGCAGGCGCTGTCGAGTCTGCGCGCGCACACGAGCGGCGGCCTGGTGTGCGTGTTCGGCTGTGGTGGCGAGCGCGATCGCGGCAAGCGTCCGCAGATGGCGGCGATCGCCGAGCGCCTCGCCGATCGCGTGATCGTCACTGACGACAACCCGCGTGGCGAGGACGGCGATGCGATCGTCGCCGGGATCCTCGCCGGCTTCGCCAGACCCGACCGGGTGCGCGTGCTGCGTGATCGCGAGCAGGCGATCGCCGTGGCCATCGCAGATGCGCGTGCGGGCGATGTGGTGTTGATCGCCGGCAAGGGCCACGAGCCGTATCAGGAAGTGCGGGGCGCGCGCCGGCCGTTCGACGACATGGCGCAGGCGCGCAAGGCGCTGGGGGTCGGAGCATGAGGCCGCTCGCGCTGGGCGACATCGCGGGTTGGTGCGAGGCGCGCCTGCTCGGCGATGCCGATGCGGCTTCGCTGTGCATCGATGCGGTCGCGATCGATACGCGCAAGCTCGATCCGCGCGACGGCCGCCGGGTGCTGTTCGTGGCCTTGCGCGGCGAGAACCACGACGCCCACGACCACCTCGACGCGGCGATCGCCGGCGGCGCATCGGCGCTGCTGGTCGGTCGCGCGACCGAAACCGACGTGCCGCAACTGCTGTGCGGCGATACCGAACAGGCGCTGGGCGATCTCGCTGCCGGCGCGCAGCGGGGCCGGCTGGCGAAGGTCGTCGCGCTCACCGGCAGCAATGGCAAGACCAGCGTGAAGACCCTGCTGCTCGGCATCCTCGAGCGCGCCGGCAAGGCATATGCGAACCCGGGCAACCGCAATAACGAGATCGGCCTGCCGCTGGCCGTGCTCGATGCGCCGGAAGACGCGCGTTACGCGATCTACGAGATGGGCGCCGGCAAGCACGGCGACATCGCCTACCTGACCAGCATCGCGCGTCCCGACGTGGCGCTGGTGAACAACATCGCGCCCGCGCACCTCGAGCGCATGGGCACCTTGCTTGGCGTCGCCCAGACCAAGGGCGCGATCTACGAGGCGCTGCCTGCCGACGGCGTCGCAGTGATCAATGCCGACGAAGCCTTCGCGCCGTATTTCGAGAAGCTCGCGCAAGGCCGTCGCCTGTTGCGCTTCGGGCTCGAGGCCAGCGCTGACATCACCGCACGTTCGATCCGCGGCGATGCCGATGGCGGCCATTTCGAACTCGTGACTCCGGTCGGCAACGCGCAGATCGCGCTGCCGCTGCCGGGTCGCCACAACATCGGAAACGCGCTGGCCGCGACCGGCCTCGCGCTCGGCGCTGGCGCGAGCCTGGATGCGATTCGCGACGGCTTGAACAACGCTCGCCAGGTGCCCGGCCGGCAGATCGCGCACACGCTTGCCAACGGGGCGGTGTTGATCGACGACAGCTACAACGCGAATCCGGGTTCGGTCGAAGCGGCAATCAACGCGCTGGCGACCGCCGGCGGCGAGAGCTGGCTGGTGCTGGGTGACATGGCCGAACTCGG
>DATHOV010000397.1:0-9313 GCA_035484515.1 Lysobacteraceae bacterium | reverse complement strand
TAGGTGTAAGCCCAGACCGGGTTATTTGAAAGGTCGTTGACGTTGGTCAGCCGGTTCAGCGCATCGTAGTTCAGGATGTTGCCGCTGCTGCCGGCATTCTCCTGGACGATATTGCCGAGCAAATCGGGGACGAAGGTCAGGTTCAGTCCGCCATTGGCCGTATCGGTGACCCCATTGATGTAATAGTTCTGATCGTAGGTACGCGTGAGCACGCGGCCATCGGCGTAAGTGATGCTCGCGACCGGTCCGTATGGGTAGTACGTCACGTTCGTGACCAAGTTGGTGAACGTGGTCTTGCCCTTGAGGTGGGAGGACACGGCCGTTACGCGGCCGAGAGCATCGCGGGTGTAGTTGATCACCGTGCCGCCAGGCGTGGTGGCCTGGATCAGCCGATTGCCCAGGTCGTATGCGTAGGTCGTCACGAACGCCACGCCAGCGATGCCCTGCTGCTTGTGGACCATGCGGCCGAAGCGGTCGTAGCAGAAGTTGGTGGTGCCCGAGGCGTTGTGCATCTGGGTCAACCGGCCGGCGCCGAAGGCTTCGGTAGTCTGGTTGCACATGCTTTGCGTGTTGTCGTAAACGAAACTCATGTTGGTCGACGGCGTCGACGCGGGGGTGTAGTTGATCGCGGTCACTCGGTTGAGCACGTCGTAGACGTAGGTGGCCTTGACGCCCCGCGCATCGGTGCGGGTCTTGAGGTTACCGGCTGCATCAAAAGTATTGATCGTGGTGCCGGTATCGGGACTGGTCAGCTGGATCAGATCGTTGAGGCCGTCATAGTTGTATTGGGTTGGCAGGCCTTGTGGATCTTGCACGACGGTCGCGCGGTCGAGAGCATCCAGAGTCAGCGCAGTGTTGGCGTTCACGTGCGTACCGCCGCCTACATTCGGATCCTGGACGACCGCAGCGATGCGATTGAGCGGGTCGAAACTGGCGGTGGTCGTATAGCCACGGCCGTTAAGAAGACCAGTGGGATTGCCGTTGGGGTCGTAGCTGAAGGTGTAACTCGGGCTCGTCTGTGGACTGACGTTCGCGTTGGCGATGATCTGAAGTTGGCCGAGGTTGTTGAAGACGCGCTGGACGCTTCGCTTGACGGTGCCGGAGGGATCCCTGGTGTCGTCTTCCATTCGGTTGCCGGCCTTGTCGAGCGTGTAGTGGATGTCGTCGCCGAGATTGTCGGCGATGTCGGTCAGGCGATGCGCGACGTCGTATTTGAAGACCGAGAAGGCGCCATTGCCCTCCGTGACCTGGGTGAGTTGACCGGCATTGTCGTACTGGAAACTGGTGGTCTGGTCGCCCGGTCCGACCTGTCCATTGATCGCGCGCGTCGCAATCTGGACCAGCCCACCACGTGAGTTGTAGGTCAGGTCGGTTTCGACGTTGTTGGTATCGGTCATTTTCAGCACACGACCGGCACCGTCGTAGGCCAGGAGCGTGACGACCTGACCGAGAGGATTGGTGATGGTGTTCAAATCGCCCGCGCGATGCGGACACGCTGCAGGATTGCTGGCGCAGGTGCTGTCGTCACTGGCGAAGTACGAATAGGAAGTGGCGTGGCCGAGGGGATCGGTGGACACTTCGAGCAGGCCCAGTACTGGACACTGCGTGCCGGGTACGACGGCGTTGCAATAACTGTAGGTCCAGCGCCGCACCCCTGCGGGGACCGTGCCGGTGCTCGAGCACACATAGCTGGTGGCACCGGTCACCGTCGGATCTTCCTCGCAACGCGCGATCTGCGTGCCGGCACCGTTGTACTGCCAGTCGACTTTCAGCTTTAGATTGCTGGCGTCGGTGACCGTCTCCTCGAGCGGGTTGCGCAGGACCTGGTCCCAATTGATCGCGGTTGTGCGCTTCGATGGAGTTCCGTCTCCTTCGACAAGCTGCGTCAACAGACCGCTGGCGAAGGTGTAGGACTTGACGTTGTTGTTCCAGTCGGTGGCTGTCGCGAGATATCCGCTTATGTCGTAAGTGTCGAACGCTTCGCCGCCACAGTTCGCGCAGAATCCGCCGCTGATCGCGGTGATCGCGGGAACGCCGAAGTTGGTCTGGTAGGAGTAGGTACGAACCGTGTTGAGCGGATCGGTCACAGTCGCGCTGCCATCGCTGTTGTGGACGATGGATACCTGGTTGACACCGCCGTACCCGGCACTGCCGTTGGCCAATCCGGCCGTGTCGTAAGACCAGGTGGTGAAGGGGTTGCCGCCGTTGGTGGCAGTGTCTTCGTCCACCACGCCGGTAAGGTTGTTCGGAAAGGAGGCATTTGCGTACTGGTAGGTGCGGGTACCGGTCGCACTATGCTTCGTAAGAAGATTTCCAGAGGCGTCCTGCGTGTAGCTGATCACTTGGCCATCCGGGGTGTTGACGGTCGTAAGAAAGCCATCGATGTAGCTCAACGCGATCGAACGCCCTGACGTGTCTGAGATCGTCTTCAGGGTTCCGTCCTGGTTGGGCGAAACAGTCTGCTGGTACCGGTCCTTCCACGTGCGGCTGACGATTGACCCGGTGCTGTCGAAAAGATCAATGACGCCGTCTGCGTCCGTCAGCAGGAAGTGGCCCGAGCTGTCCACCGCCATCTGCAGAGGAACGTTCGGGTCCGGCAAGCAACCGCCGTTGGCGCAGGTGAATTCGTAAGTCGATCCATCGTCGCGATAGACGACCATCCCGGTCAGGTAGGGGCTTTGAGCATTCGGAAGGAGAATCGAGTCGTCGTTGCTCAGGATGGGCCAATACGCTGTCACAACACCTAGTGGGTTGAAGATGCCGCAAATGCCCGGGCCAGAGCCATTGCCGGGTGGGATCCATTGGGCGGAATAGCCGGCGAAGATCTCCGGTTGCTTGGCGGCAATCTCTGCGAAACCTGAGATACACGCTCCGTTCGGATCCGCGTAGACACCAGAAGTATCGATGCCACCGTAGGGATCGATCATGTCTGCCCAGAATGGAACCACGTGGGTATCGAGCGTGCTGGTCCATCCCATTCCGACCGTCGAGTTGCGGGCAGATGCATTGCTGTTGTAAGAGCGGGAGAACTGCAGGCGTGGATCACCACCGTTGAAATCGGTCTCTTTCAGATAGGTATTTCCGGTTCCGATTTCGATCGGGTCGCCGGCACTGACCTGTCCGTTCACGCAATTGCATCCCTTGCCATTGTGCGGATGCTTGTTAATTCGCTTCAGTAGGTAACCTTTGCCGTTTACCGCGCCAAAGATCGTCGTGTAACCGCCGCAGCTGCCGCTGTAGTTCTGCCGTTCCACCCTGCCGTCCGAGTACTGCCCAATCGCGTAATACTGCATCGTCATGTTGCACTTGGACAGATCCACTCCCTCACGTATCCACATGTCAGTAATCGCGTCCCAAACACGCTCAGATTGCTCCGCCGGCGTGGCCGTGGGTGGAATTTCTGACGTGTCGAAGGAATCATTGGTATAGGGCGGCGTGACAACGACATTCGTCGCATGCGCCGAAATCGACAGGATCAGACAGACGAGCAACCACCAACCTGATGCGTATTTCATTTTTCAATTCCCTATATCGTGCGACTGCAGTTGTTGTGTCGTCTGGTAGCGATTCGACAAATAGGGTCATCCGGGCGACTCAGCAATGTTCTGCCGATGCGCAAAGGCTCCCTGTTGCTTAACGCGTAAAAAGCAGCTGAACTCGATCATCCAATTCGAAATATTCGCAGTGGCATCGGGACGAATATGAGCTGGCACCGCATTGCGCCATAGGTTGAGACGCGGCGATGAACTTTGGGGCCGTCTAGGCCGGCAGCGGATGTGCTTACTTTCCGGCAGCAATAGCCTTGCGCAGCGCCGTGGGTTACACGGGCAGATCGCGTCGCGAATCCTGTTCCTTCGTCAGCGACGGCTCGACGCTGTCGAGCAGGGCGAAGGCTTCGGCATCGCGATGCATGCGATGCAGCACTTCGGCATAGGCGAGGCCTTGGACGGCATGTCCATGCGATTGCGGACTCGACGCGCGATAGTTGGCCGCGAGCAGGCGCTCGGCTCCGTCGAGACGACCCTGGCGGATGCGGATGGATGCGATTTCCCTGCGCAGTACCTGCGCATCGCTGTTGTCGACGCCGTTGATGGCCTCCGACGTCTTCGCGGCTTCGCCATACGCGGCCGAAAGCTCATGGCGTTCGCGTTTTCGCCGGATCGTCCTGCGGCAGCATGAACAAGCCCTTCTGGCGCATGGGCCCCCTCTCGGGTCCGAGGTAGTAGCCAGCCGGCAACCCCACGAGATAGAAGTAGATGTCACCGCTGCACGTCGGAGGCGGACCGATGATCATCCTCGCGACTCTCGGGCTTTCGCCGGTGTACGTCAGGTCGTAGTGGCATGAGGTCACGCGCCATTCGTCCTGGAGCGCCTTCCAGACCTGGTCGACCTGTTCGTCCAGATAGGGCGTGGTGGGCAGGTTGTACGCGTCGTTGGTGTAGGACCTCGACATGGAGGCATGCACCTGGTGCGCGTACGACCGGGTGTAGTCCGCGAAGGCCGGGTGCGCGGCGATTGCCGCGCGTATTTCCGCGATACGAACCGCGGCATCCGGGCGCTTTCCGGAGATCGCTTCGGCGGTGGCGAATGCCAGCTGTACGTCGATGCCGACCTGATCCCGCCTCGCAAGTTGCTCCTGCAGGACGCGAAGCTCATCGCCCGCCTCCTGGGTGCGGCCAACCCGCTCGAGCCAGACGGCCCGCGCAGTCTTCAGTCGCAACGTATCGAGGTCGTCCGTCCCCAGTGTCGCCGTGGCGATGCGCACCGCTTCGTCGTGGAAGGCGCCGGCGCGGGTCATGTCCCGGAATCCGGCCTCA
The DNA here is from genome assembly GCA_035484515.1 of Lysobacteraceae bacterium. Lineage (GTDB taxonomy): Bacteria > Pseudomonadota > Gammaproteobacteria > Xanthomonadales > Xanthomonadaceae > SZAS-103. The sequence goes on along the minus strand of DATHOV010000397.1, from coordinate 4,496 downwards.
TAGAGGTTGGCGAGATCGAGCGCGGCCCGCGCCTGGTCGATATGAGGCCCTTGCTCCAGGCTGTTGCGGATGCGCCGCGCCTCGAGCATGTCGGTTTCTGCCTCGCGGAAGCGCCCCCGGTCGACCAGGCAGTTGCCGCGTTCGGACAGCAGGTCGGCGTAGTCGAGCGAATTCCGGCCGTAGAGACGTTCGTAATCGTGCGTCAGGCGATCGAAGATCGCACCGGCGCGATCGGACTTCCGGTCCATCGACAGGGACGTGGCAAGGATTTCCTGCTCGCGCAACGCCTTGCCGGCATCGTGCAGATCGGCCTCGGCCTCGCCCGATCGACCGCTGCGGGCCGAATTGCTGCCGCGGTCCAGCAGCAATTCCGCGCGGTTCAGCGAATTTCTTCCGTAGAGGCGCTCGTACTGTGGCAGGAGCCGGTCGAAGAAAGCGCGGGCCTGCTCGAACTTGCCGTCCCGCGACAGCGACGCGGCCAGGCTCGCCTGTGCATTCAGCGCTTCCACGGAATCCTTCCAGGGGCTGCGCTGCAGCCGGTCGACGGCCGATTGCCGCAGGCGCCCGGCGGCCTTCGCATCGCCGGCTTCGTCCCGATATGCGGCGAGTGCCAGTTCGAACGCGGCAATCTGCCGGGCGTTGCTGTCCGGATCGCGAATGAGTGCGTCGAGCAATGTTTGCATGCGGGCGATCGCAAGCGCGGCGCCCTGGTCCTTCGCTTCGCAGCCGATCATCTGCGCCTGTGCGTCGATGGTCTTCGAAACGCCAGCGCCGAGCCGGCGGAACAGATCGAGCGCGCGGGTACCGTCCGCCAGAGCCCCCTTGCAGTTTCCCGCCCGCGCCTCGATGACTGCGAGCTGGCCCAGGCTCTCGGCCTGCGCCATCGATCCGGGGTCGAGTGATGTACGCAGCAGCAGCGCACGGTTCGCGTACGTGCGCGCGTCGGAGAGGTCGTCGAGGTCCGTGTAGATGGCGGCCAGCGCGAACGCGAGGTCGCTCACCAGACGCGGCTGGCCGGACAGTTCGGTATCGAGACTGCGGCTGCCGTTAGCGAGCACCTCGCCGATGGGTGTGTCACGGCTCAGCGAGACGTTGGGATCGGCCGCCTTGAAGACCCCGATCAGGAATCGGGTGGCCTCCTCGGCACGCTGTCGTTCGGCGACCGCGAGGTCGCGTTCGTGTGCTATGCGTTGCGATTGCATCGTCAAAGCTGTTACGAACGCGGCGACGAGTGCGAGCGCCGCCATGGAAAGTCCGACCGCCAGCGCATGCCGTCGCAGGAATTTGCGTGCGCGATACAAGCGCTGGCCGCGCACGGCGACCACAGGTTCTCCGTTGAGGTAACGGCACAGGTCGTCCGCGAGTTGCTCGACCGAGCCGTACCGTTCCGGCGGCGGCTTGCGCAGCGCGTGGAAGACAATCGCGTCGAGATCGCCGTGCAGTTCGCGTGCCCATGCGGACGCCGTCGGCGCGCCGTGCTCTTGCGCGGCTTCTTCGTTCGACTGTGCGACGCGAGCGCTCGGAGCATCGGGAACGACCTCGAGGATGCGTCGTTCGAGTTGTCCGGGCGTGAGCCCCGCAACGTAGAACACGGTGGCGCCGCACAGCAGTTCGTAGAGCAGGGTGCCGAGCTGGTAGACATCGCAGGCCACGCCAACGCGCTCGCCGCGCAATTGTTCGGGGGCTGCGTTGCTCGGCGAAAAGAATCGGTGTCCGGTCGCGGTCTGCCGATGCTCTTCGTCGCCGACGCCGGAAAGGGGCTTGGCGATGCCGAAGTCGATCAGTTTGGGGCAGCCGTCCGCGCCGACCAGGACATTGCTTGGCTTGAGGTCGCGGTGAAGTACCAGGTTCGCGTGGGCATGCTGTACCGCCTCGCACACGCGCAGGAACAACCCGATCCGCGCACGCGTGTCGAGTCTGTGCGCATCGCAGTAGGTGGTGATCGGTACGCCACGGATCAGTTCCATCGCCAGGAAAGGCAAGCCGTCGACGGTTTCTCCGACATCGAGCATGTGGGCGATGTACGGATGCTGGAACGCGGAAACGATCTCCCGTTCGCGCAGGAAGCGTTCGCGGCCGCTCGCATCGAGCAGGCCGCTCCGGACGATCTTGAGGGCTACCTGCTGCTGGACCTGGCCGTCTGCACGTTCGGCGCGGAACACCACGCCCATGCCGCCTTGACCGAGCTCCTCGCGCAGGATGTAGGGACCGACCCGGTCGCCTGCTGCAGCGCAGGGTGCCTGGATCGCCGCAAGCGATCGTTGCAGTACGCCATCGCTTCTTTCGGTCGCGCGGGCGTGGTGTCTTGCGTCCGCGGCGAGCAGCGACGAGAGCGCTTTCGCGAGCCCCGCGTCGTCCTGCGCGGTCGTCCGGATCAGTTCGGCCTGTTCCGCCGGATCCAGGCCAACGGCGCGGTCGAACAGCGTTTCCAGCCTCTGCCATCGCAAGGTGTCCAGGCGATCGCTCATGGCGAACCTCGACGGCAACTCACAGGTGACTGTTCAACCAGGCGCGCCCGAAGCGCAGATGGCGCCCCACGGTGGCTACGCTGATGCCTATCACCGCCGCCACCTCGTCATTGTTGAGGCCCGAAAAGTAGCGCAATTCGACCACTTGGGCGACGATCGCATTTTGCTGCGCCAACGCATCGAGTGCCCGATCGAGAGCGAGCAGGTCCACGGTTTCCTCCGTGGCTGGCTGTTGGTTCTCCTCCTGCCAGTCGAAGGTCACGAAATCGATCAGCGCGCCGCGTTTTTCCGCCTGGCGTTGGCGAATCAGATCGACCGCAACGCGCCGGATCGTGCGACCTACCATCGCCATGAAATGTGCACGGTTCTGCCATGGCGAGTGCTGGTCGAGCAGGCGCAGATACGCTTCGTGGGCGAGCTCGGTGGCATTCATGGACGACTTGCCGATGCCTGCCGCACCCACTTCCCGCTGCGCCATCGCGCGCAGGACGGGATAGAGGTGCTTCATCAGTTCCGATTCGGCGTCCCGGTCCCCAGCCCGCCAGCGATCCAGCAGACCGGTGACCTGATCGGCCGCCATCATGGACATGTCCTGCACCCCGTCTTGGCCCCGGAGCATTGTAGTGGCGATGGTAGGCCGAATGAGGGAAGGTTGCAGATGCCCTTCCTTCTCCCTTCGGGAGAAGTTGGCGCGGCAGCGTCGGATGAGGGAGAGACTTCTCGGCTGGCGAATGCTTTTCCCTCATCCGCCTTCCGGGCACGTGCACTCGCCACATCCATGTGGCTCACCCTTTGGGCGGCTTCGCCGCGCAAATCGGCAATCCTGCCGATTGACCGGCTTCGCTGTTGAAGGCGTCTCCGGAGGGAGAAGGTCAGGCACGCTCCTCAATGGTGAAAAAAATGCCGCCCGAAGGCGGCATGTAGTCGACGCATATGCTTCGGCGTGGACTGAGGCGAGCAGCCATCCATGGCGCGTCCGCCGGTCGGCATCCTGCCTCCCCGGAATCAAGGCGCACGAGATGCGTTGACTCGCGCCATCCGTGGCGCTCGCCCTTCGGGCCGGCTTCGCCGTTCGCGCGTGCTCCTGCACGCGCAGTCGTCGCATCTCGTAAGCGCGTCTTGCTTCTACCAGCCCATGTAGTGCCCACCGTTGGCGGACAGGTTCGCACCCGTGATCCACGCCGCCTCATCCGGCATGAAGAACGCCACCGCATAAGCGATCTCGTCCGGCTTGCCGAGACGGCCGATCGGGATCTGCGCGGTGATCTTCGCGCGTACTTCCTCGGGCACGGCCATCACCATGTCGGTGCCGATGTAGCCGGGCGAGACGGTGTTGACGGTGATGCCGAACTTCGCGTTTTCCTGTGCCAGCGAAATCGTGAAGCCGTGCATGCCGGCCTTCGCGGCGGCGTAGTTGGCCTGGCCGTACTGGCCTTTCTGGCCGTTGATCGAGCTGATCTGCACGATGCGGCCCCATTTGCGCTCGCGCATGCCGTCGATGACCTGGCGGGTGACGTTGAAGCACGAGTCGAGGTTGGTGCTGATCACGTCGTGCCACTGCTTCGGGCTCATCTTGTGGAAGGTGCCGTCGCGGGTGATGCCGGCGTTGTTGACGAGGATGTCGACCGGGCCGATCGCGGTTTCCACTGCGCGCACCATCGCATCGGCGGCGGCGTAGTCGGTCACGTCGCCGGGGACGATGGTGACGTCGAAGCCCTTGTCCTTCATCTGCGCCTGCCAGGCCTTGGCCTTGGCTTCGTCGCGGTAGTTGGTGGCGACGCGGTGGCCGAGGCTGGCCAGACGCTGGACGATGGCGGTGCCGATGCCGCCGGTGCCGCCGGTCACGAGTGCGGTGCGTGCGTTCATGCTTCTCTCCCTGAGCTGTGGTGCGTTGATGTGATGAGTGGAGTCGTGGAACGGAACTCCCCATTTTACGCGGCAAGTGTTGCACTCGTCGCAATCGGCTACGACGTCGCTGCGATCCTCGGAATGGCGGCCGGGTCGAACCCGTCCAGGGCCCGTTGCAGC
>DATHOV010000396.1:0-4528 GCA_035484515.1 Lysobacteraceae bacterium | reverse complement strand
GGTCAGCGCTTCGCCACGTGCGAGCCCGGCGGCCAGGTGCCGGCTGCCGAGTTCGAGCGCGGCCTTCAGCGCGCACACGCGCGCCGGACCGAGGCCGGGCTCGGTGATCAATTCCGCGGTGGGCTTCTCGAGCATCTCGCGCAGCGAGCCGAAGCGCGCCAGCAGTTGCCGCGCCGATGCCACCGCGTCCATGCCGCGCAAGCCCGAGCCGAGGAAGATCGCCAGCAGCTCGGCATCCGACAGGCGTTGCGGGCCGTGCGCGAGCAGGCGTTCGCGTGGGCGTTCATCGGAGGGCCAGTCGCTTATTTTCATTGGCAAGAGCCGGGGATAGTGAATCGTGGAGGAGCAGAAGCGGAACATGGGCAAGAACGAGATGGCATACGCAGATTGCCGGGATTGACGGGCGTCTCCTGTCATCGATCCTCTGTTCGCAGGTAAGCTAGGCGCTCCTTCCGCCGTAGGATTTTTCCGACGTGACCGAGTTCGAGGCGAAGCGGGGCCTGGCCGGCGAACGCGTCCTGCTCGGCGTCAGCGGCGGCATCGCCGCGTACAAGGCGGCCGAACTCGTGCGCCGGTTGCGCGATGCGGGCGCCGAGGTGCGCGTGGTGCTGACCGAAGCGGCCGAACATTTCGTCGGCGCGGCGACCTTCCAGGCCTTGTCGGGCCATCCGGTGCGCGGCTCGCTGTGGGATCCGAATGCCGAAGCCGCGATGGGCCATATCGAGCTGGCGCGCTGGGCCACTCGCGTGGTGATCGCGCCGGCGAGCGCGGACGTGATCGTGCGACTCGCGCACGGACACGCGAACGACCTGCTGAGCACGATGTGCCTGGCGACCACCGCGCCGCTCGCGCTGGCGCCGGCGATGAACAACCGCATGTGGCTGCATCTGGCGACCCAGGCCAATCTCGCTCTGCTGCGCGGACGCGGCGTGCTGATGATCGGGCCGGGCGACGGCGCGCAGGCCTGCGGTGAATTCGGCCCGGGCCGGATGAGCGAACCGAATGACATCGTGGCTGCCCTGTCCGCCGCGCGCGCAGCCTCACAGCCGGGGCCGCTCGCGGGTCGGCGCGTGCTGGTCAGCGCCGGGCCGACCTACGAGGACCTCGATCCGGTGCGTTACCTGGGCAATCGCAGCTCCGGCAAGATGGGCTTCGCGCTCGCCGCGGCGGCAGCCGAGCTCGGCGCGGAGGTCACCCTGGTGGCCGGGCCGGTGTCGTTGCCGACGCCCGCCGGCGTACACCGGATCGACGTGCGCGGTGCGGTCGCGATGCGCGACGCGGCACTCGGCACGCTGCCGCAGGACATCTACATCGGCGCGGCGGCGGTGGCCGACTACATGCCGGCGCGCATCGCCGAGCACAAGATCAAGAAGCGCGTGCTCGAAGAAAGCAGCGATTCGGCCGACTCGGGACTGATCCTCGAACTCGTGCGCACGCCCGACATTCTCGCCCTGATCGCAGCCCATCCGCAGCGACCTACGCTGGTGGTCGGCTTCGCCGCCGAAACCAGGGACCTTGCCGAATCCGCGCGCGACAAGCTGGAGCGCAAGCGCGTCGATGCGATCGCGGCCAATCGCGTCGGCCAGGCAGGTTGCGGGTTCGACAGCGACGACAATGCGCTGTCGGTCTACTGGCGCAACCCCGACGGCAGCAGCGGCGAAGCCGGTCTCGGACCGGCGCCGAAGCAGAAGATCGCGCGCGACCTGTTCAATCTCCTGCTCGATCGCCTGCCGATCGCGCGCAGGGATCGCCCGGAATGATCCGCGACGTGGAAATGCGCGTGCTCGATCCGCGCCTGGGCCGCGACTTCCCGTTACCGGACTATGCGACCGCCGCATCGGCCGGCATGGATCTGCGCGCGATGATCGACGCCGAGCTGACCCTGGCGCCGGGCCAGACCTCGCTGATCCCGACCGGCATCGCCATCCACATCGGCGATCCGCAACTGTGCGCGGTGATCCTTCCGCGTTCCGGGCTGGGCCACAAACACGGATTCGTGCTCGGCAACCTGGTCGGGTTGATCGATGCCGACTACCAGGGACCGCTGATGGTCAGCGGATGGAATCGCGGCGGCGCAGCCTTTACCATCGCTCCGGGCGACCGCATCGCGCAGCTCGTATTCCTGCCGGTGGCGAGGGTCGCATTGCGCGTGGTGGGCGAATTCGCCGACAGCGCTCGCGGCAGCGGCGGTTTCGGCCATACTGGCGTGCGTTGAAGACAGGGCGGACGGCTACGGCCAGTCGGCCCGGGCCATCTGAACCGGGGGGAAGCGGATGGACGAAAAGGATCAGAAGCAGCCTGGCGTGGTCGACATGGTCAAGGACGCGGTCGGGCGATTGCGAGTACCGATCGCGGCGGCGGCCTTCCTGCTGGCGCTGGTCTTCGTCTGGGATGCCTGGCACCAGGGTTCCGCGAGCCGGGCCGAGAGCACGGTCGCAGCCGAAGGCGCACGTCTGCAGGACGTGGAGAAGGGCGTCCTGTCCGATCTGGTGACGAATTTCGAGCACGCCTGCGCGGCGCCGGAAGTGGTGAAGGCCGTCGCCGAGGGCGACGCGGCGCAGGCCGCCAATGCGTTCGAGTCGCGCTGGGCCGACGGGAAGGACGTCAGCTTCATCTCGCCCGATCTGGACACCGCTTTCGCCAATCCGGACAAGTTCGGCTACGGACGCATCGCCGTGCTCAGTTCCGCCCTGCAGGACGGGGTGACGCGGGTCGCGGTGGCGCGGGTGGAAGGCAAACCGACGCTGGCCATCGCCGGCGCGATCAAGCTGGGCGGCGAAGTGAAGTCGCTGGCGCTGGTGGTGTTGCCGATCGACGGCCTGCGCGATCCGATCGCCTCGGCACATCCGGGCAATGGGTACCTCGCGCTGCATTTCCACGGCTACGAAGTGGCGACCAATGGCGACTCGCATGTGGCGCTGCTTGGCAAGGTCAGCGACTTCAAGCTGCTCGACAGCGGATTCGCGATCCAGACGGCCAGTCCGCAGCCGGTGGCCAGCATGTTCGGCGTCAAGCCGATGTTCGGATACGTCCTGGCAGTACTGTTCGCCCTCGCCGGTAGCGCCTTGCTGCGCTTCGGGAAGATGCTGGAGGCAGTGCGTGCCGAGGGCGCCGTGTCGGGGCAGGAAGCCACACTGGCCGACATGCTCTCGGCCGAGCCGCCGCCGGAACGCAAGATCGAGGTTCGCGACCCCGCCAAGCGCGCCGCGGTGGCGATCGCGCGCGAGATCTTCCGCGCCTACGACATCCGCGGCGTGGTCGGCCAGAGCCTGGACGCGGGCGTGGCCAAGCTGATCGGCCAGGCGATCGGCAGCGCGATGCAGGACCAGGGCCTGCGCGACATCGTGGTCGGCCGCGACGGCCGGACCTCGGGACCGGAGATGGCCAATGCGTTGATCGAAGGCCTGCGCGCGGCTGGGCGCGAAGTGATCGACATCGGAATGGCGCCGACGCCGCTGTGCTATTTCGCGGCATTCCAGTTGCGTACCGGATCGTGCGTCGCGGTCACCGGCAGCCACAATCCGCCGGACTACAACGGATTCAAGATCGTGCTCGGCGGCGACACGCTGGCGGGCGATGCGATCCTGGCGCTGTACGAGCGTATTGCCGAGGACAAGCTGTACAAAGCGAGCGCAATCGGCGGCCTGCAGCAGCGGGATGTCGCTGCCGACTATATCCAGCGCATCGCCGAGGACGTCCAGCTCGAACGCAAGCTCAAGGTCGTGGTGGATGCCGGCAATGGCGTAGCCGGCATCGTCGCACCGGAAGTGCTGCAGGCGATCGGCTGCGAGGTGCTGCCGATCTTCTGCGAGGTCGACGGCACCTTCCCCAACCATCATCCCGATCCGAGCGAACCCAGGAACCTCGCCGACGCGATCCAGATGGTGCAGCGTCTCGGAGCGGACATCGGCATCGCGTTCGACGGCGACGGCGACCGCCTCGGCGTGGTCACCCGCGCCGGCGAGATCATCTATCCCGATCGCCTGCTGATGCTGTTCGCGTCGGACGTGCTCGAACGCAATCCGGGCGCGTGCATCGTCTACGACGTGAAGTGCACCGGGCACCTCGCCGGCCACATCCTGCGCCACGGCGGCAGCCCGTTGATGTGGAAGACCGGGCACTCGCTGATCAAGGCCAAGATGAAGGAGACCGGCGCCGAACTCGCCGGCGAGATGAGCGGACACTTCTTCTTCAAGGAGCGCTGGTACGGCTTCGACGACGGCATCTACGCCGCGGCGCGCCTGCTCGAGATCCTCGCCGCGCGCGACGAGGACGCCGATGCGGTGTTCGCGGAATTGCCCAAGGGCTTCTCCACGCCCGAGCTCAAGGCGCCGATGGCCGAAGGCGAGAGCTACGGCTTCGTCGACAAGTTCCGCGAGCGCGCGAAGTTCGAGGGCGCGCGGGTGGCGACCATCGATGGCGTGCGCGCCGACTGGCCGGACGGCTGGGGCCTGGTGCGCGCCTCCAACACGACGCCGGTGCTTGTGATGCGCTTCGACGCCGATTCGCCCGCAGCGCTCGAACGCAT
>DATHOV010000395.1:0-2049 GCA_035484515.1 Lysobacteraceae bacterium | reverse complement strand
CGGTGGACGCCAAGCCGATGACCATCACCCTGGTGCGCGACAAGATCCACCTCTAGGAGCAGGCCGCGAAATCGCGGGTCATCGATACCGGCACCGGCGCCGAGAAGCATAAGATCGGCGTGATCGAGCTGCCGACCTTTTACGAGGACTTCGAGGGGCGCCGCAAGAACGACCCGAACTACGCCTCGGCCACCCGCGACGTGTCGAAGATCCTCGCCCAGTTCAAGGCGCAGAAGGTCGACGGCGTAGTGATGGACCTGCGCGACAACGGCGGCGGCTCGCTCGCCGAGGCGATCGACCTCACCGGCCTGTTCGTCGGCGCCGGCCCGGTCGTGCAGGTGCGCGACGCCGGCGGCGACGTGGACGTGCAAGCCGACGACGGCAGCCACGCGACCTGGACCGGCCCGTTCGCGGTGCTGGTCAACCGCGGTTCGGCCTCGGCTTCGGAGATCTTCGCCGCGGCGATCCAGGACTACGGCCGCGGCCTGATCCTCGGCGAGAACACCTTCGGCAAGGGCACGGTGCAGAACCTGATCGACCTCAACCGGGTCAGCCATCCCGAGGACGAGCACTACGGCCAGGTCAAGCTCACGGTCGAGGAATTCTTCCGGGTCAACGGCGGCAGCACCCAGCACAAGGGCGTGGTACCCGACATCGCCTTCCCGGCCAGCCTCGACGGCAAGGATTACGGCGAGAGCACCTACGACAACGCCCTGCCCTACAGCGAGATCGTCGCCGCCAGCTATCATCCGCTCAATCACTTCGCGAGCCTGTTGCCGCGCCTTGCGGCCCTGCACGACGCGCGCGTGAAAGCCGACCGCGAATACCAGTGGTGGATGCAGGACTACACCGAGTTCCGCGCGCAGGCGGACAAGAAGACGATCTCGCTCAACCTCGCCGAGCGCACCGCCGAACGCGACAAGGATGCTGCGCAGCGCAAGCTGCGCGATGCCGAGCGCAAGAAGTACGGCCTCGACGCGGACGACTCGCGCGCAGACGACGGCCTGGATGCGGACGAGCGCAACATCGCCGACGAGGCCAGGCGCGAGAAGGAAGCCCAGGATCGCATCAGCCCCCTGCAGCGCGAGGCCGCCGCCATCCTCGGCGATGCCATGGACCTGCTTGGCTCCGACACGAAACTGGCGCAAGCCGTGCTGCCCGAGCACGCGCACGGAGCCTGGTCGAACTGACGGCACAGGCGCATGCATGGCCCCGATGCGATGCGATGGCGCCCCCGCGCCTCGCATCGTCGAAGCGTTACTTCCCGCGTCGCGACGGCGGCCGCGTCGGCAGGCTCAGCCCCTGCTTGATGGTATCGAAAACCAGCCGCGTCTCGTAACGTTTGACGGTTCCTTCGTCGACGAACAGGCGCTCGGCGACTTCGCGGTAGTGCGACACGCTGCGCGCGACGAGGATCACCAGATAGTCCCATTGCCCCGCTACCGCGTAGCACTGCTGCACTTCGGGAGCGGCGCGCATGCGTGCGCGGAACGCGGTGTGCAGGCGCAATGTGTCGCGCTCCATCGTGACCCACACCGCGGCCAGCGTGACCGCGGGTAACAGGCCGGCGTCGAGAACGGCGACTTCGCGCAGAAGACCGGCCTTGCGGTAACGATCGATGCGCCGCTGCACCGCGCTCGCCGACAGGCCGACCGTATCGCCGAGCGCGGTCAGCGTGACCGACGCATCGCACTGCAGGAGTTCGAGCAGGCGATGATCGAACTCGTCGAGGACGGGGAATTCGGTCACGCAAAAATTTTGCGTCACGGCGCATGTTTTTTCAATCGCCGCGCGCAATGTCCCGCTAGGCTTGCCTCGTGGATCGTCGTACGCGATCGATCCGATCGCAACAGTGGTCCGGGAGTGCACGCATGAGCTCCGTTCCGATGGTGGTGGAAAACAAGGCACAGGGATGTGCCGCTCGCGATCAGGCACGTGAGTGCCTGATCGACCCAGGCGAGTCCGGACATGAGCCGGACTCGCCGGCTCGCGGAGCTGCCACGATGGCAGTTCCGCGAGAATCAAAAAAGCCGATGCCGCAGGGTCTGG
>DATHOV010000394.1:0-7462 GCA_035484515.1 Lysobacteraceae bacterium | reverse complement strand
GTGAACATTTCGGTGGCGTGCCATCTACCAGGTGGACCCGTGAAGCGTCGGCGATCTGGCGGTAGGCCGGTGCCGGGGGTGTTGACCCGAACGCGTGTCAAGCCTCTTGCTCGCACCTGAGCAGAGCCTCATATACGTCATAAGCCTCCCGTCCGAAGAGAACGAAGATCGCCTGGCGGACCGAGGAGGACTGCTGAAGCGCGGTTTTCACTTCCCGGATGGCAATGACTGCGGCTTCTTCCAGCGGATAACCGTAGACGCCGGTGCTGATGCACGGAAACGCGATCGTGCACAGCCCGTGCGCTTCAGCGATTTCTAGCGAGCGGCGATAGCAGGAAGCCAGCAACTCTGCCTCGCCCCGCGTCCCGCCATGCCAGACCGGACCGACTGTGTGGATCACGTGTTTCGCAGGTAGCCGATAGCCGCGCGTGAGCTTCGCATCGCCTGTTTTGCAACCATTGAGCGACCTGCATTCCCCCAGCAGTTCCGGGCCTGCGGCACGGTGGATCGCACCATCCACGCCGCCGCCGCCCAGCAGCGAGGTGTTCGCGGCGTTCACGATCGCATCCACGGCGAGCGTGGTGATGTCGGCGCGGATCGCTCTGAGAACGGGCACGTCGTGCGACCCTAGTTCGGGTACACCGCTGTCAGCTCGACTTCGAGCACGAGCGCCGGCACGTACAACCGCTGCACCTGCACCCATGTCGCTGCAGGAAAGGTCGTGCCGTAGAACGGCTTGCGGAGATCCTTGTCCGCGATGAAGGCGTCGAGGTCGGTCGTGTAGACGTTTTCCTTGACGACGTTGGCGAAGGTCAGGCCATTGGCCTTCAACGTGGCGTCCAGGCGCCCGTACACCGTCTTCACCGCTGCACCCATCTCGCCGCGGCCAACGGTGCCGGAGATGTAGAGCGTATTGCCGCTGCGCACCGCCTCGCAGTAGCCGATGTCGATCTCGTCGGCGGCATCGCGGTGGTAACACGCCGCCTTCATCGGCGGGCCCGTCGATGCGCAGCCCTGCAGCAGCAGCGCGGTCGACACGAGTGCGAGCAACCTGCTTGTCTGCGTCATGCGTACACCTCGACCATGGACGACTGAATTCCGATTCGAGCTTCGCCTTCGCTTCCGGCCGGTCTTGGGCTTGACCCTGGCTTTCTCTCGCATCGACGATACGCCCGTTCGATCGGGGTTGCGGCCGAGGCCCCACGATCGGAATGGCTGTCAGCCGTCATCGGCATGCCGATTCTTGAGCAGCGACTTCGGCGCCACCAGCCGCCACGCGGCCTCCAGCCATTTCGCCACATGCGCGCGTGGCGCCACTGGCAGGCGCAGCAGCACCCACGGGTAGCCGCGGTAATGGTCGGTGATGTAGAAGGCCTCCGGATGCAGGACCATCAACCGCTCGCGGTCTTCCCAGTTCGTGCGCAGGACGATGGTTTCCCTGTCTTCCTTCAAGCGGACCATCAGCTTGCCGCGCACCTTCAGCGCGGGCGTGCCGTACGACGTCGACTCCTCCACGTCCGGCAGGGCGAGCGCCTCCCGCTTCAGTTCGTCCCAGTCGAGGCCGATGTCTTTCGTCTTGCGCATGCGCATTTTCTCCCATCAAGCCCGACGCGCGCGATTCACAAGCGCCCCCAGGATTGCCTGACTCCGACCAGATGCACGATGCCGATGCCCAGGCAGATCGCCGAACTCCACCACCAGAACGCCGGACTCCTGCCCGGATGCAGCGCGGCGATCGGCAGGATGGCCATGCCGCGCAGCAGGTAGACGGCGGTGATCGCGCACAGGATCGCGCGCGTGAGCGGGAGCTTCGGAATCGCGCCCGCGCCCGAGAGCGCGTACAGCGCCCACGTTGCCAGGACGGTGGCGATGAGCATGGTGATGATCGCCGGATACCAGCTTCCTGCAGACGCCATCTGCGCCATCCGCTCGCCCGCGCCGAAGAAGCGGTACCACGGCGCGCCGAATACGATGCACCCGAGATGGAGCAGGGCGGCGAGGGCATTCAATACCGCGGCGGCGATCAGGAAGCTGTTGCGGGTGTCGTCCATGGTTCTCCGGGCCTGCCGGGCATCCTTCGACAGGGAAGGCGAGGAGGCAGGCGAAGCCTGCAGGAACACGTCGTTGCGATGCAAGCCAACTGACGATCTACGATCCGCGAGCCTGGATTGACAGGCGGACTGCTTCGGTGCGCCGAACCGTCGATGTGGTTTCCGGTAAAATGGGATATGCCGCATGGGCCATCGATCGCCCGCGGTCGGAGTGCCGGAAATTTCCGGTTCTCCTCTGGAATTGTTCACCGGATCTTCCTCTTTGTTCGGTGGAACGCCAGGATTTTCAGGTGGAAAAGCTGAAGATCTGCAGAGATCGCCAGGTCGTTCGGCAGATTTCGCGGGGATCCAGGGAGATTTTTGCGCGTGTTGTGCGATTCCCGAAAAAATCCCCTCAACAAAGCTGGCATGTTCATCAACAAAGCTGGCGTGTTCATCAACACGCCACGATGTTCGCCGGATCCCGACGAAATCTCATCAACAAAGATGGGGAATCAGGGGGAAATTTACGGGATACATACGGATCCGCAGGAATGTTGGGTGAATTGGCTGGGGATCCCATCGGGTTTCCAGCAGCGACGCTGGTCAACGCCCGGGTCCCGCACGAAATTCGCGGGTTTCCCCGTGAAAGCCTGGCCGATCCAGCATGCCGCGCTGGAGATTCCGTCGAACCCGTTGCCGGTGCGCCAGGATCCTCCGAAGATCCAATCGGAAACGACGCGATTCGGTACAACTCCAGTCCCGTAGGCTGGGATGAAATCCCAGCAGCTTCCAAATGATGTCTGCCGACGGAAGCTGTGGTGCTGGGATTTCATCCCAGCCTACGTGCTATTTGTTGAGATGGAACTCTGCGTCGGTGAGCGTCTTTCTGACAGCATTGATTTGCCCAATGGTAGCTCCGTGTTTCTCAGCGAATGAGGTTGCTTTGTCTCGGACAACGCGGATTGCCGCCTTGTCAGTTTTCTTGGGCAATACCCACGAATTCGACGGTCCGCTAGCGAAAGAAACGCGAAGCTCATTGCCTGAGATGTACGACGACAGCCTGTCCGTTGCGAAGGACTGACGTGGGCCCGTGACGCGCGGACGAACCGGTGGCTGTGACGCTTGATTGGTCTGATGATCGCCGGGAGGATTGGTATCTTCGGTGAGGCCAAAGACGCGCCGCAATACATCGTCTTCGGTCTCTCCGAACTTTCCACGCGCAGCGATGGCCTGCCAAACGGGCTCGGAAACAGTGATGGGTTTCATTCGGGCTCTCCTCGGAATGCGCGTGTAGTACACTCTAGCACTACTACTTTTAAGTAGCAATACTTCCGAAAAGGGCGTTGTTGAGGCCTAACGCTTAAAAGAGGCGATTGCCCGAAAGCAACCGCCTCCATCGTTTCCAGGTGATCAGGACTTACGTGGCCTGATCGGCCTTCTTCGCCTTCGCGTCCAGGCGATCCTGGTACAGCATGTTGCCCAGCAATACGTTCACCAGCCCGCCGTTCGCACCATCGCCGCCACCGGCAACGATATCCGGCACGATCTTCACGCCGCCCTTGGCCAGCGCCTCGGCAACCTGCACGACCGCGAAGTTGCCCGCTTCCATCGACGACACCTTCAACCGGATGACTTCGGCCTCGGCGCCGCCGACGGCCTTGATCTTCGCGCCTTCGGCTTCACCGACGGTACGCAGCACGGTGGCGTCGGCCTCGGCATTGATGGTCTTGGACTTGGCACTACCCTCGGCGAACTTGACCGCCGCATCCGCGTTGTAGCCGGCGATCTGCACGGAACGTTCGGCGTCGACCACGCGCGCCTGGGTGTCGGCGAGTGCGGTGGCCTGCTGCAGTTCCTGGCGTACGCCCTGCGCCTGCCTCTGGGTTTCGTAGGTCACCCGTTCCTGTTCGGCGATCTTGCGATCGGTCAGGGTGCGCATGAGTTCCTCGGGCGGGACGATGTCGCCGATCAGGGTATCGACGGCGCCGACGTTGTATTCCTTCAGCGCCAGCGAGATCGCATCGCGCGCTTCGGTCTGGCGCGTGGAGCGGTTCTTCAGGAAGTCGATGATGTCGCTGCCCTGCGCGGCGTTGCGGAAGTAGTTGCCGATCGTCGGCTCCAGCACCTGGGTCACCAGCGCGCTCATGTCGCCGAAGCGCGCGATCACCTTCGGCGCGTCGTTGCGCGGGATGTGGATGATCTGCGACACGTCGAGGTTGAACTTGAAGCCATCGGCCGAACGCACCGTGATCGTCGACAGGTTGGCGTCGAGGCGATGCGCTTCGGTCTTCCCGGTAGCCCAGTTCAGCACGACGTTCGCGGTCGGCACGTTGACGACCTTGTGGGTGTTCGGGTTGATCGGGTACTTGCCCGGATCGAGCGGATCCACCCACACGCCCTTTTCGCCGCGCGACACCAGGTTGCCGTGCTTGAAGGTGTCGCCGGTGACGTCCTTGCCTTCCTTGCCGATGTAGGCGATGACCACGCCGACGTTGGCGATCGGCACGGTGGACATCTCGACCACTTCGATGGTGACGAAACGCGGGTTGAGGAAGTAGCGGCCCGCGAGCAGTACCTGTTCCTGCAGGCCCTTGTTGCCGCCGTTGGCGATGAACTTGTCGGGGTCCTGGTACATGTTGTGACCTTCGACCTCGCCGCCGGCGATCTCGCCGGTCGGCAAGGGCGCGCCTTCCTTGGTGGTCACGACGCCGATCTTGTTCTCGGGAATGTCCATCACGTCCTGCAAGGTCACCGCGAACAGGATCGGATTGATGCGGTAGTTGCCCGGCGGAACGATCTTCATCTGCGGGCCGCGTTCGCCACCGCCATCGAGGAACGCCTTGGCATCCTGGTAGGAATCGCAGCTGATTCCCTTCGCGATCACGCGGCCGACCGGCAGCGGGTTGCCGTCGTGCGCCTCGACCACGCCGAGCTTGCCCTGCGGGATTTCGGTCGCATCGGCGAGCTTGACGGTGAAGAGCAGGGGATTGATGCGGTAGGTGCCGGGCGGCACGACCTTCATCTGCGGGCCACGCTCGCCGCCACCGGTGAGGAACGCGCGCGCATCCTGGAAGTAGTTGCAGTCGATGTCGCGGGCAATGATGCGTCCGCGCGGCAGCGGCTTGCCATCGCAGGCCTGCACGACGCCGATCTGGCCTTGCGGGATCGTCGTGAACTTGATGAGCTCGATCGCGTATTGCCACGGCCACAGGCCCATGTGCAGGCCGGGAGACAACGTGTCGGCCTGGTAGCCGGCTTCGCGTTCGAGCGCGACGATCTGGCCGTCGGGCATCTTGCTGTGCGCGCCGAAGATCACGAACTTCTTGGTGACGGTGCCGAGGCTGTCGTCGGGAACGATGATGATGCCGAACAACCAGAGGAAAGCTCTCCAGAAAAAGACGAAGACGATGACGGCGACGAGGCCGCCGATGATGTACGGATGGCTGAGGATGGTGTCGATGTCCACGGTGATGCTCCGAAATTCAGTGTTGCTGCGCTGCTCGGGAACCTGCGCATGCGCAGGTTCCAGCACGCCGTCCAGGGCATGCTCGCGGATCAAGCGTCAGTGGTTGATCCGGCGACGCGGCTTCGATGGATCGAGTCCGCGTGTCCGCGAATCGCTTCGATTCGGGACGAAAGGCGATGGCGATGGCATCTCCCGCAAGAGCAGCCGGCCACGAAGGGATACGCCGCTCATGCGGCTGATGGAAGATTCACCTCGGCTTTCCGGGCGTCGTCGCGCCGGGAACGCGGCATGTCGGCGATGGCGCCGAATCCGCTCGCGGCGGCATCGTGCGCGATCATCGCGAAACAGGGAGGGAAGCGGAGCAGGACACGCTTCCGGTGGATGGTGCAGCAGGTGGAACGATGCAGCTTCAAGACAACCTCACGACTCACGGCATCATCATAGATCAAATTCCGATGCGTTGTGCAAGAGGCATACGCAGTCATCCGCGCATCGCGATGGATATCGATGCGCAACGTTATCCGCTATCCGATCGCATGCGATCGCGCATCGGGCATCGCTGACCGTCGTCGTGCAAGAGCCATTGCACGACGGCGTTCAACGCATCGCGTTTCATCCCTTCGGCTTGCGCGCTGCCTTCGGTTTTCCCGGCTTCTTCTTCGGAGCATCGCCCGGCTTGCCGGAGTCTTGGCCCGGATCCCCGCCGGACGAGTCGTCATCATCGCCCGTGTGATTGGCCGGGTCGTAACAGACGATGTAAGCGGTCCACTGGCCGCTGACCTCGACATTGAAGACCTTCGAGTTCTTGGCGAAATGCACCCGGGTGCCCCAGATCTGCGGCAGCACGAACCGGAAACGCTTGCAGGGTCCAGCGCAGGTCTGCTTCTTGAGCATGTCCTTGCCAGCCTTCATCGCCGCCTCGATCGCATCGTCGACCGCTTCCTGCACCGCCTGCTCGGTGGTGCCGCCGGCTCCCTTGACGACCTTGTAGGGCGTGGGGGACGTGAAGTTGATCAAGCCGAATCCCACGACATCGAAACATTCGCACTTGTGCTCAGCCATGACGTTTCCCCTTGTGTCCGATGCATTCGCGAAAGTCCGGCCGGGCCGGTGGTCCGATGCTACTACCAGCCCCATCGGCCGTGGTTACAGGCGATTCCGGGTATCGGGATGCCGCCGCGGCCGCGTGCTCCGGCGCGCGAAAATTGACACGGCGCGTGCTCTCGGAAACGATGGCTTGCACTGCGCGGGCATGCTGCCGGCCGGAGGACGCATCGCATGAAGCCATCGCTCGCCGAACTGCTCGCGCACTACGATCCGGCGCTGCCGCTGGAGGAAGCCTCCACGATTCCGGCGTCGTGGTACGTCGATCAGGGCATCCTCGATCTCGAGAAGAAGACCACCTTCTCGCGCACCTGGCAGCTCGCCGCGCGTGCCGATCAGGTGCGCGAGCTGGGCCAGTACGTCACCTGCGAAATCGCCGGCGAACCCATCCTCGTCGTGCGCGGCGACGACGGCGTGCTGCGCGGGTTCTTCAACGTCTGCCGTCACCACGCGGCGGCGGTGATGACCGAACCGCAGGGCTGCGCGAAGAACCTGCGCTGCCCCTACCACGGCTGGACGTACACGCTCGAAGGCGCGCTCAAGGGCACGCCGAGCTTCCTCAGCGAATGCCACTTCGACCGCTCCGCGCATGGTCTTGCGCCGGTGGCGATCCATGCGTGGGAGAACTGGGTGTTCGTGCGGCTGGATGGGGAGGGGGCTTCGTTCGAAGAGAGTTTCGGATCAAATTTGCTGGCTGATATTGCTGCGTTGAAACTCTCCCGACTCTCATGGTTCGAGCGCCGCCACTACTACTTCGACTGCAACTGGAAAGTCTTCGTCGACAACTACCTCGACGGCGGCTACCACGTCCCGCACCTGCACAAAGGCCTGGACAGCGTGCTCGACTTCAAGAAGTACA
>DATHOV010000393.1:0-3161 GCA_035484515.1 Lysobacteraceae bacterium | reverse complement strand
GAAGACGCGACTGGCCCCTTTGACTTGAGGGTCGGCGCGCAAAGTGAGGAGCTGTAAGAGATGAACAAGGAAATCCTGATGGTCGTCGACGCCGTCTCGAACGAGAAGGGCGTGGACAAAGAGGTCATCTTCGACGCGCTTGAGGCCGCCCTCGCTTCGGCCACCCGCAAGAAGCACGGCGAAGAGTGGGATGTGCGCGTCGCGATTGATCGCAAGAGCGGCGACTATGTGACGTTCCGTCGCTGGAAGGTCTTTGCCGACGAATCCACGGAGCTCGAGGTACCGGAGCGGGAACTGCGCATGGATGATGCGCGCGACCTGGATCCTGCCACGCAGCCCGGTGGCTTTGTCGAGGAACCGATGGAATCGGTGGGCTTCGGCCGCATCGCGGCGCAGCAGGCCAAGCAGGTGATCGTGCAGAAGGTGCGCGAAGCCGAGCGTGCACAGGTGGTGGACGCCTATCGTGACCGAGTCGGCACCATGGTCAGTGGCCTGGTCAAGCGCGTCGATCGCAACGGCCTGTACATCGATCTGGGCAGCAATGCCGAAGGCTTCGTGCCGCGCACCGACATGATTCCGCGCGAGCAGGCCAAGCCGCAGGATCGCGTCAAGGCGTATCTGAAGGAAGTGCGCTCCGAGCCGCGCGGCCCGCAGCTGTTCCTGACGCGCACCGCGCCGGAGTTCCTGATCGAGCTGTTCAAGCTCGAAGTGCCGGAAGTCGGCCAGGGCCTGATCGAGATTCTCGGCGCTGCCCGCGATCCGGGCGTGCGCGCGAAGATCGCGGTGCGCAGCAACGATCCGCGCATCGACCCGGTGGGCGCCTGCGTCGGTATGCGCGGCTCGCGCGTGCAGGCGGTGTCCAATGAAGTGTCCGGCGAGCGCGTGGACATCATTCCCTTTGATGCCAATCCGGCGCAGTTCGTGATCAACGCGATGTCGCCGGCCGAGGTCATGTCCATCGTCGTGGACGAGGAATCGCACAGCATCGACATCGCGGTCGCCGAGGACAAGCTGTCGCAGGCGATCGGCCGCGGCGGACAGAACATCCGCCTGGCCAGTCAGCTCACGGGCTGGGAATTGAATGTCATGACCGAGTCGGATGCGGAAGCCAAGAGCGATACCGAATCGCGCGACCTGGTGCAGACATTCATGAAACAGCTGGATGTCGGCGAAGACGTGGCCACGATCCTGGTGCAGGAAGGCTTCTCCACGGTTGAGGAAGTGGCGTACGTACCCCAGGCCGAACTCATGGCAATTGCCGAGTTCGATGAAACCATCGTCAAGGAGCTGCGCAACCGCGCCCGCGACGTGCTGCTCACGCAGGCCATCGCGAGCGAGGAAACTTTGGATCAGGCGATGCCCGCCGATGATCTGTTGACCATGACCGGCATGAGCCCGGACCTGGCTCTCGCCCTCGCACGCCGTGGCGTGCGCACCCGCGAGGATCTGGCCGAGCAGTCGGTTGACGACCTGTCCGACATTGATGGGCTGGCGGCCGACGAGGCCGGCAAGCTGATCATGACCGCACGCGAGCCATGGTTTGAAGCCGGCCGAGGAAATAACTGATGGCTGATGTAACTGTTTCGCAATTTGCCCAGGTACTGAAAGTACCTGTGGATCGCCTGATCGTGCAGCTCGATCAGGCAGGCATCAAGGTCGAAGGGCCCGATGATCGCATCAGCGACGAGGCCAAACTCGAACTGCTGTCGCACCTGCGCAAGTCGCACGGCAGCGAAGACCAGGTCGGCGGCTCGCCCAACAAGATCACGCTCAAGCGCAAGACCCAAAGCGAATTGAAGCTGGCGAGCACGCAGGGTCGTGCCCGCACCGTCAATGTCGAGGTGCGGCGCAGCCGCACCTACGTGAAGCGCGATGTACTCGAGGAACAGAACCGCCTGAATTCGGAGGACGGGGACTCCAAGCGCCGCGAGGCGGAGGAGGCCGAGCGCCGCGAGCGCGAGCGGCTGGAGGCCGAGCGCACCGAGAACGAGCGGGTCGAGGCCGAGAATCGACGCCGCATCGAGGAAGAACAGAACCGCAAGAAGGCGCAGGAAGACGCACGGCGCGCCGCCGAGCAGCAGGCGCGCGAGGATGCGGAACGGCGCGAGCGCGAACAGCAACGCCATGTGCCCGCGGAGCCGCGTGAGCAGGCGCAGAAGGCGGCGCCGCCGCCCAAGCCGGTCGCACCGGCGCGCGCCGCCGTGCCGCAGCGGCCCGAGGCGCCGAGCCGTCCGGTGCCGGCGCCGCCGGTTCAGCCCCCGGCCGCCGATCGCGCCGCCCAGCCGACCCGCTACGGTCGCGCCGAGCTGCACGTCGCGGGTGATGTCAGCAACCGCTACAAGAAGAAACGCCGCGTCAAGGGGCGTCCGGTATCGATGGGCAGCGATGCCCGTCATGGCTTCGAAATGCCCACCACGCCGCAGAAGCGCGAGGTGGCGCTGGGCGAAACCATCACCGTGGCGGAACTTGCCGCGAAAATGGCGATCAAGGCGACTGAGGTGATCAAGGTGCTGATGAATATCGGCATCATGGCCACGATCAATCAGCCGCTGGACCAGGAGACCGCCGTGCTGGTGGTCGAGGAGCTGGGCCATACCGCGAAACTGCAGCGCGAAGACCAGATCGAGGATGACCTGCAGGGAGCCGGCACGGGCGAGGACGCCGGCGAACCGCGGCCTCCGGTCGTCACCGTCATGGGTCACGTCGACCATGGCAAGACCTCACTCCTGGATCACATCCGCCGCGCCAAGGTCGCGGCCGGCGAGGCCGGCGGCATCACCCAGCACATCGGTGCCTATCGGGTGCAGACGCCCAAGGGCGTGATCACCTTCCTGGATACCCCGGGCCATGCAGCGTTCACCGCCATGCGGGCGCGTGGCGCCAAGGCCACGGACGTGGTGATCCTGGTGGTGGCGGCCGACGATGGCGTCATGCCGCAGACCATCGAGGCCATCGAGCATGCGCGTGCCGCCAACGTGCCCATCGTCGTGGCCATCAACAAGATCGACAAGCCGGATGCGGATCCGGAGCGCGTGCGCAATGAATTGGCCAAGTACGATGTGATCCCGGAGGCCTGGGGCGGCCAGAACATGTTCGTGAATGTCTCGGCACGCACGGGTGAGGGCATCGATCAGCTGCTCGAAGCGATCCTGCTGCAGGCC
>DATHOV010000392.1:0-13418 GCA_035484515.1 Lysobacteraceae bacterium | reverse complement strand
CCTTCAGCGGTGGCCTCGACCTCGGCGAATCGGCGGTGGTGCCGACCCTGCATGCCCTCGGCGTGCAGCGGCTCGATGCGCTGGTGGTCAGCCATGGCGACAACGACCATTCCGGCGGCGCCGAATCCGTGCGGCGCTCGTACCCGGTAGCCCTGCGCTACGCCCCCGCAGGTTGGCCGAAGGGTCAGGACTACCAACCCTGCCTGAAGGATGCGGCCTGGAACTGGGATGGCGTGACGTTCCGCTTCCTGCATCCGCCGCAGTACATGCCGTACCTCGACAACGACAGCGCCTGCGTACTGCGCGTGAGCGGGCCGGGCTGGGCCGCGCTGTTGCCGGCCGACATCGAGGCGATCATCGAAAGGCGCCTCGTTCGCGAGCAGCCGGATCTGCTGCGTTCGGATCTGCTGGTGGTGCCGCACCACGGCAGCCTGACGTCGTCCACTCCGGAGTTCATCGACGCGGTTGCGCCGAAGCTGGCGCTGATCTCGGTAGGGCTGGACAACCGCTTCGGTCATCCGAAGCCAGCAGTCGTGCAGCGCTACGTCGACCGACACATTGCGCTGGAAGACACGGCCAGCGACGGACTGGTCCGCGTGCGGCTGGATGCGACTGGCGCCCATCTCGCAGAGCGCACCCGCGAGCGCCTGTTGCGCTTCTGGCACGAGCCCGCCGCAGCTTCGGCTAGCGTCGTTTCCAAGGAGCGCAGATGATTGAACATCCTGTTCAACATCTGCTCGCCAAGTCCGGTGCATGCCCGGACTCGGCTCCGTCGCAACGGCATGCGCCGTTGCGACGCGCGGTCCATCCATGGCCCGCGAATCGTTCCGGTACAATCCCGAGTGTGGCCGAATCCTAGGCCGACGGATCGGTGAGGGTGAGTTCGTGCTGGAATTCCTGAAAGCCGGCGGTTGGGTGATGTTGCCGATCGTGCTGCTGTCGATCGTCGCGCTGGCGATCGTGGTGGAACGCTTCTGGACCCTGCGCCGCAAGTCGGTGCTGCCGCCGGGACTTGGCCGCGATGTCCGCGAGTGGGCGGCGACGCGCCAGCTCGATCCCGCGCACATCGAGGCGCTGCGCAACAACTCGCCTCTGGGCGAGCTGCTCGCTGCCGCGCTCGACGTGCGCAACCGGCCGCGTGAGCAGATCAAGGAGCGTGTCGAGGATGTCGGCCGCCATGTCGTGCATCGCCTGGAGCGATTCATGAACATGCTTGGCTCCATCGCCTCGGTCGGCCCGCTCCTGGGCCTGCTGGGGACAGTGATGGGCATGATCCGGATGTTCCTGGAAATCCTGCAGAAGGGCGTAGGCGACGCCAACCAGCTTGCGGGCGGCATCGGCCAGGCGCTGATCTGCACGGCCGGCGGATTGTGCCTGGCGATCCCGGCGCTGATGTTCCATCGCTACCTGCGTGGCCGCATCACCGACTACGTGATCGAGATGGAGCAGCAGGCGATGGCCCTGCTCGATACGCTCGACGAGCGGAGCGAAGCCGTGACGGAAGATGTGCCAGCCGGCGAACCGGTTGCGGGCCCGGTTCCGGTCGCACCCGTCGTTGCCAGGCGTGCAGGCGGCCGTCCGGGACGGAGCCAGGCATGAACTTCGGCGGAGGACGTTCGTCCATCGACGAGCCGGAGATCAACCTGATCTCGCTGGTGGACGTGCTGTTCTGCACGATCATCTTCCTGGTGGTCACCACCAGCTTCAACCGCCACAGCGGGCTGAAGCTGCAGTTGCCGCAGGCCGGGGCGCCGGCGACTGCGCAGCAAGTGTCGCCGGTGTCGGTGACGATCGACGCCGAGGGGCATTACTTCGTCGGCAAGGACGAAGTGCCCGAACGCGATCTCGCGTCGCTGCGCGAGGCGATCGCGCGCTCCGCGGGCACGCGGCGCGACCTGCCGGTGGTGCTCAGCGTCGATGCGCGCACCCAGCACCAGGCGGTGGTCACCGCGATGGAAGCGCTGGGCGAGCTCGGCTTCGAGAGGCTGACGATCGCGACGGCGCCGGAAACCAAGCGGTGAACAGTGGCGCGACGCCCGGGCCTACGCCCTGGCAGACCTACCGGAGGCTGATCGGATACGCGAGGCCGTACTGGCCAATGCTGGCCATGGCGGGGATCGGCATGATCGTGGAGGCCGCCGCAGCGGGTGTATTCACCGCGATGATGAAGCCGGTCGTGAACGAAACATTCATCGCCAAGAATCGCGAAACGAGTGCGTTGTTGCCGCTCGCGATCATCGCCTTGTTCCTGCTGCGCGGCATGGCGACCCTGTCCACCGATTACGGCATGGCGCGCGCCGGTCGGAGCATCGTGCGCGACCTGCGCCAGTCCATGCTGACCAAGTACCTGCGCCTGCCGTGCACAGCGTTCGACCTCGCGCCAGTCCCGCACCTGGTGTCGCGGCTGAACTACGACACCGAGCAGGTCGCGCAGGCCAGCACCGAGGCGCTCAAGGTGATCGTCACCGACACCCTGACCATCATCTCGCTGCTGGTGGTGATGATCTGGAACAGCGCGCTGGTGACCTTGGGCGTGCTCATCATGGTGCCGCTGATCGCTTTCATCATGCGCACCGTGAGCTCGCGCTACCGCCGGCTCAACCGCGGCGTGCAGGACGGCGTCGCCGAGATGGCACAGTCGGCGGAACAGACGCTGGCCGGTCACCAGGAAGTGCGCATCTACGGCGCACGCGACGCGCAGATCGAGCACTACCACAGGCTCGCCAACCGCAACTTGCGCCTGAACGTGAAGATCGAGCTCACGCGCGGCATCTCGTCGTCACTGGTGCAGACCGTCGGCGCGATCGCGCTGGCGCTGATCCTTTTCCTTGCCGGTCACGAGGCGCTCGCCGGGCGCATGAACGCAGGCCAGTTCGTGTCGCTGATGCTGGCGATGATGGCCCTGATTCCGTCGTTGCGTCGCATCACCAACGTGCAGAGCGCGATCCAGCGTGGCGTCGCGGCCAGCCAGCACATCTTCGGCCTGCTCGACGAACCCGAGGAACGCGACGAGGGCAAGCGGCCCTTGCAGCGCGCGCGCGGCGAACTGGTGTTCGAGCATGTCGAACTGCGCTACCACGGCCAGACCGATACCGCGCTTGCAGACATCAGTTTCATCGCGCGACCCGGCACGGTGACCGCAATCGTCGGCCGCTCGGGCAGCGGCAAGACCTCGCTGGTGCGTCTGATCCCGCGCTTCTACGAGCCTGATGCGGGACTCGTTACGCTCGACGGGGTGCCGCTCGCGGACTATGCGCTGGTCGATCTGCGCCGGCAGATCGCGCTCGTCGGTCAGCGTGTCATGCTGTTCGACGAGACCGTCGCCGCGAACATCGCCTACGGCGACCAGGCCGGCGCGAGCCGCGATGCGATTCGCGCGGCAGCGACCGCGGCGAACGCCACCGAGTTCATCGAGAAGATGCCGCAAGGCCTGGACAGCCGCATCGGCGAGAACGGTGCGCTGCTGTCCGGGGGGCAGCGCCAGCGCCTGGCGATCGCGCGCGCGATCCTCAAGGATGCGCCGATCCTGATCTTGGACGAGGCCACAGCCGCGCTCGACAACGAATCCGAACGGCTGGTGCAGGATGCGCTCGATCACCTGATCCCCAACCGCACGACGCTCGTGATAGCGCACCGCCTGTCGACCATCGAGCACGCCGACCAGGTGCTGGTGCTCGATGCGGGCCGGCTGGTGGAGCAGGGCACTCACGCTGAACTGCTTGCACGTGGCGGCCTGTATGCGCATCTGCATCGCATGCAATTCCGCGAGACGCCAGTGCCGTGAGCCGGATCGAGGAACGCCTGAAGGACGTCTGGTATGGCGGCCGTGAACCGGGCGTGGCATTGCGCGCGCTTTCGGCACTGTACGGTGTCGTCGCGCAAGCGCGCCGCGCGGCGTATCAGCGAGGTTGGCTGCGTGTCCATCGCGTCGGGGCGCCGGTGATCGTGGTCGGCAACATCACCATCGGCGGCAGCGGCAAGACCCCGCTGGTGATCGCTTTGGTCGAACATCTGCGCGCGCGCGGCTGGAAACCCGGTGTGGTCGGCCGCGGCTATGGGCGCAGTTCGCGTGGACAAGTGGTCGTCGATGCGACGACGAGCGCGCTCGATGGCGGCGACGAACCGGTGCTGATTGCGCGGCGCTGCCAGGTGCCGGTCGTGGTGGATGCCGATCGCGTGGCTGCCGCGCGTCGCGTGGTCGAACTGGGCGCGGACATCGTGATCGCGGACGATGGCCTGCAGCATTATCGGCTGCATCGGGACATCGAAATCGAGGTCATCGACGGCGCGCGCCGGCGCGGCAACGAACGGCTGTTGCCTGCCGGGCCGCTGCGCGAGCCTGTACAGCGCGCGTCCGAATGCGACCTGTGCGTGGCCAATGGCGGCGCATCCGAGGTGGGAGAATGGCCGATGAAGCTCATCGGCGATACGCTGAGCAGGTCGGATGGAGCCGGCCAGCCGATCGATGAATGGCGAGGCAGGCGCGTGCATGCCATCGCTGGCATCGGCAACCCGGACAGGTTCTTCCGGGCCCTGCGCGAGCGGGGTCTCGACGTGGTGGAACACGCGTTCGGCGATCACCACGCCTTCGTCCCGGACGATCTGCGGTTCGGCGAGGACCTGCCTGTCGTGATGACCGAAAAGGACTGGGTGAAATGCATCGGGTTCGCACCGGCCTACGCGTGGATGTTGCCGGTACGCGCCGAATGCCCCGAGGCATTCTTCGCGGACTTCGCATCGCGCCTGGAATCGAGGATCGGGAAACGCCGTGACTGATTCGCCCTTCGTCGTCGCCATCCCCGCGCGCATGGGCGCAACGCGCCTGCCGGGCAAGCCCTTGCGTTTGCTCGGCGGCGAACCGCTGGTGCTGCACGTCGCGCGCCGCGCCCTCGATGCGGGAGCCGATGAAGTCGTCGTCGCCACCGACAGCGCGCGCATCGCGGATGCGCTGTCGGGGCGTGGCGTCAGGGTCTGCATGACGCGCGTCGATCACGTGTCGGGCACCGACCGGCTCGCCGAGTGCGTCGTACAACTCGGCTGGGACGACGCGCGCATCGTCGTCAACCTGCAGGGCGACGAACCGTTCGCGCCGCCGGAGGGCATTCGTGCGGTGGCGCAATGTCTCGCGGCTTCCGGCGCGGAGATGGCGACGCTGGCCGCGCCCATCGACGAGGTCGCGACCCTGTTCGATCCGAATGCGGTGAAGGTCGTACGCGCGACGAATGGCGACGCGCTGTATTTCAGTCGTGCGGCGTTGCCGTGGGATCGCGACCGCTTCGCGCGCGAGCGGCTCGGAGCGCTTGCCGACGGCTGGCTTCGGCACATCGGCATCTATGCGTATCGCGCCGGCTTCCTGCGCCGCTTTGCCGCGATGCCGCCGGGTCGGCTCGAACGCATCGAATCGCTGGAGCAGTTGCGTGCGCTCGAGGCGGGCCTGCGCATCGCGGTCGGCGTGACACCGGTTCCCTTTCCGTCCGGTGTCGACACCGAAGCCGACCTGGTGCGCGCAGAGCGCATGTTGTCGACCTTGCATGCGCGGCGATGAGCACACGCATCCTCATCGTCTGTCTTGGCAACATCTGTCGTTCGCCAATGCTCGAAGGGCTGCTGCGGCACAAGCTCGCGGACGCGGGACTGGCCAGACGGATCGTCGTCGATTCCGCCGGCCTGGGCCCATGGCATGTGGGGAGGCCGCCCGACCCGCGGGCGGTACAGGTCTGCCTCGAGCACGGCATCGCAATCGACGCCCTGCGCGGGCGTCAGGTCACCTCGCAGGACTTCGCGACCTTCGACTGGATACTTTGCGCGGATCGGCAGAACTTGAGGCAGCTCCATTCGCTCGCTCCACGTGCCATGTGGCAGCGGATGTCGCTCGTGCTGGCGTGGGCCGGGCTGGGTGTGAAAGCCGAGGTCCCGGACCCCTATTGCGGGACGATCAAAGATTTTCGTAACGTTTACGACTTGCTCGACACGGCGACCGACGCAATGCTCACAAGGCTGCAACTGCCTGCATAATGGCTCTGCCGACCGTCGGCCCCGGGAACTGTCATGCTCAATTCGCCCGCACCGGAATTCACGCACGCGTTGGAGTGGATCAACTGCGACCCCGTCACCTTGCGCGCCCTGCGCGGCTACGTGATCGTCGTGGGTTTCTGGAGTGCCGGTTCGGCCTACAGCCGCAATATGATGGACGACCTGCGCCAGTTGCAGAAGAAGTACGCTGGTGGCCTGCAGGCGATCGCCGTGCACGTGCCCAAGTTCGATGCCGAGCGCAATCCGAAGCTGGTGCGCAAGGCGTGTGCGCGGATCGGCGCTGGCGTGCGTGTCGCCCACGACCCCTCATTCGTCAGCTGGCAGCACTACGGGATCACCGCGTGGCCTACCGCCGTGGTGATCGATCCCGACGGTCGCGTCAACGCCTTCGTCGTCGGCGACCACCGTCGCGACGAACTCGATGCCCACATCGGGAAGCTGATCGAGGAAGCCGGCCTTCCCTTCGAGGAAAACCTGTGGCCGCCGCTGAATCCGATCGAACGCGAGATGGCGCTCTCGTTTCCGTCGGGCATCACCGTCAACGAGCATCTGATGTACGTGGCCGACACGGGCCACCACACGATTCTCGAATGCTCGCACGAGGGTCGCGTGCTGCGTCAGTTCGGCTCCGGCCAGGCGGAGTTCAACGACGGGCCGTACCATGCCGCCTCGTTCCGTTTTCCGCGTGGCATTTCGCTGGCCCGCGACATCCTGTTCATCGCCGACTCCGGCAACAACGCGCTGCGCCGTGTCCGTCTGGTCGATGGAGACATTGTGACGCTTGCGGGTTTCGGCCGTGCGGGACAGCCGACGAACGATGCGGTCAGCTCGGGCCGCAACGTGGCCCTGAGTCAGCCGTGGGCGGTGGCTGCGGCCGAGGATCGAGTCTACGTCTCGCTCGCTGGCAACAACCAGATCTGGTTGTACGACCGCGCCAAGAACACCATGCAGCACGTCGCCGGTTCCGGCGAGTTGGCGCTGACCGATGGCGATGGACGCCAGAGCGCGTTCGCGCAACCGGCAGGCATCGCGCTCGCGCAATTGATGCTGTACGTCGCCGATTCGGGGTCATCCGCCTTGCGTTCGGTGCAGACGAATACCGGTCGCGTGCAGACCCTGCTGGGGCAAGGCCTGTTCGAGTTCGGCAATGCGGTCGGCTTGCGCGCGGAGACGCGGATGCAGTACCCGTTGGCCGTGGCCAAGGACCCGGACACGTCCCATCTGTGGATCCTCGACAGCTACAACAACGAAGTCCGCAAGCTCAAGCTCGGTGGCGGCGAAGTGACGCGATTCGAGGTGTCGGCGAAGCTGGATTGCCCAAGCGCGGTCGTCGCGTTCGGCGGTTCGTTGTGGATCGCCAACACGCACGCACACGAGATCCTGCGCGTGGACATGGCCAGCGGATCCGCGCGGCGCCTTCCGGTGGGCGAATGACGCAAGCGCAGCATGCGCCGCCGTTCGATGGCAAGGCCTTCGCCCGTCGGCTGACTACTGCGCCTGGCGTGTACCGCATGCTGGGCGCAGATGGCGGAGTCCTGTATGTCGGCAAGGCCGCGTCGCTGAAAGCGCGCGTGGCGAGCTATTTCGCAAAAGGCGCCCATCCGCCGCGGATCGCGACGATGGTCGCGCAGGTCGTGCAGGTCGAGGTGATCGCCACTCGCACCGCGAGCGAGGCGCTACTGCTCGAGAACCAGCTCATCAAGTCGCTCAAGCCACGCTACAACGTGATGCTGCGCGACGACAAGAGCTATCCCTACATCGTGCTGACCCAGGAAGCCTGGCCGCGGGTCGGATTCCACCGTGGGCCGCGACGGCAGGAAGGGCGCTATTTCGGGCCCTACCCGAGCGCGGGCGCAGTGCGCGAGAGCATCAATGTGATGGGCAAGCTGTTCAAGTTGCGCACTTGCGAGGACAGCGTGTTCCGCAATCGCAGCCGGCCCTGCCTGCAGCACCAGATCGGGCGCTGCAGCGCGCCCTGCGTGGGTCTGATCGAGGCATCACGATATGCAGAGTGCGTGCATCAGGCCGGCCTGTTCCTCGAAGGCCGCAACGACCTGCTGGCCAGGGAACTTACGGCGGACATGGAGCGCGCCAGCGCATCGCTCGCCTTCGAGGAAGCCGCGCGGCTTCGCGATCTGCTGGTGGCGATCCGCAATGTGCAGGCGCGCCAGTACGTGGATGGCGAAACAGTCGAGATGGACGTGCTTGCCTGCGATCTCGCGCAAGGTGTCGCCTGTGTGCTGCTTCTGGCGTTCCGCAATGGCATGAACCAGGGCACGCGGGCGTTCTTCCCCAGGCTCAATGGTGCGACCGGCGAGGACGAAGTGCTGGGTGCATTCGTCGCGCAGTACTACGTGGAACAGCGTCCTCCGCGCGAGATCGTGCTCAGCCACCCATTGGCCGATGGCGACCTGCTCGAAGCGGCCTTGACCGAACAGGCCGGGCGCAAGGTCGAGATCAAGTCTGGCGTGCGCGGCGATCGCGCGCGTTACCTCGATCTGGCGAAGCGCAACGCGACGCTGGCGCTCGCGCAGCAGATCGGGAGCAGCGCCAGCCAGCGCGCGCGGGTGGAATCGCTGCAGGAACTGCTGGGGCTGAATGCGCCGCCCAAGCGTATGGAATGCTTCGACATCAGCCATACGATGGGCGAAGCGACCGTGGCCTCCTGCGTGGTGTTCGATGCCGAAGGCCCGGTGCGCGGCCAGTATCGTCGCTACAACATCGCCGACATCACGCCAGGCGACGACTACGCGGCGATGCGGCAGGCACTTGAACGCAGGTTTCGCAACGCCGGTGAAGGAGAAGCGGTGCTGCCCGATGTGCTGCTGATCGACGGCGGACAAGGGCAGTTGCGGCAGGCGATGGACGTGCTGGGCGAGCTGGGTGTGCACGGCGTCGAACTGGTCGGCGTGGCCAAGGGCGAGGAGCGTCGCCCGGGCGACGAAACCCTGATCCGCCCCGATGGAACGTCGATGCGGCCCGGCGCCGAATCGCCTGCGCTGCAACTGGTCCAGCAACTGCGCGACGAATCCCACCGCTTCGCGATCACCGGCCATCGCGGCCGGCGCCAGAAGGCGCGCGAGACCAGCAGCCTCGAGGACATCCCCGGCATCGGCCCGCGGCGACGCGCGAGCCTGCTGCGCCACTTCGGCGGACTCGGCGGCATCAGGAACGCGGGCGTGGAGGACATCGCGCGAGTGGCGGGCATCGACGCGGCATTGGCCGGGCGCATCTACGCCGCGCTGCATGGATCGAGCGAAAGCGGTCGCGCGGCCGCACCGGGACGCGCTCAATGAAGATGACCGTGCCCACGCTGCTCACGCTGTTCAGGATCCTGCTGATCCCAGTCCTGATTGCCATTTTCTACCTGCCGCATCAACCGTGGACGAATTTCGCCGCGACCTTCGTGTTCGTTCTCGGCGCGCTCACCGACTGGGCCGATGGCTGGATCGCACGGCGCTGGAACCAGTTTTCGGCGTTCGGCGCGTTCCTCGATCCGGTCGCCGACAAGCTTGCGGTAACCACGGCCCTGGTCCTGATCGTCGTCTATCGGCCGACGCAGACGAACTGGTTGCCGTTGCTCGCGATCGTCATCATCGGTCGCGAGATCGCGATCTCGGCGCTGCGCGAATGGATGGCCGAAGTAGGGCATGGCCGCAAGGTGAAGGTCGCCTGGCTGGGCAAGCTGAAGACCATCGTGCAGATGACCGCGATCAGCATGCTGCTGTACCACGACCCGATCCTGTCGCTGCCGACCTTCGACATCGGCGAGGTACTGCTCGCCGTGGCGGCGGCGCTGACGCTGGTTTCCGGATACGGCTACCTTCGTGCGGCGTGGCCGTCGCTGCAGGGCGATTGAGGCCGGCGTCGCTCGCCCGAAAGACGGTTCATTGTTGACACTATCCGGTCGATCCGTAAAATGGCGGGTTCACGCGGGAATAGCTCAGTTGGTAGAGCACGACCTTGCCAAGGTCGGGGTCGCGAGTTCGAGTCTCGTTTCCCGCTCCAGGTTCAACGACCAAACCTCGGTCCGCCGGGGTTTTGTTTTTTCGGGGGCTGCGCGGTAGTCTCGCGCAGCCGCACGAAGCCGATCGCGCAAGGGCCGTGAAACGGCTTGGCTTCGGCATTTCGATCATCGCGTGGCCGGGTGGCAGAGTGGTCATGCAGCGGACTGCAAATCCGCGTACGCCGGTTCGATTCCGACCTCGGCCTCCACGTGATGATCGGGTTTCAGCTACGCCGGCCGGCATCGCAATCCGCGCGCCGGAATCATCAGCGCTCGCGTTCGGGTTCCTGCCTTGCTCCGGCAGGACATCGGCACTCATTGCTTCGACCGATGACTTCGCTCCCCATATGCTTGAAGATCGCCGCTTCGGGACTCCGGACGGGCAATCGAAGAGCCAGCAACATGGGCCAGCCAGCGGGCAGCGCAACCACCGACAGCAACCGGCCCACGGTCAGCCATGGCATCCCGTTCGGCGTGGCCGTGCGCGTGTGGGCGCGCATCGCCCTGCTGAGTTTCGGCGGGCCCGCAGGACAGATCGCGGTGATGCATCGCATCCTCGTGGAGGAACTGAAGTGGGTTGGCGAGCGACGGTTCCTGCATGCGCTGAGCTACTGCATGCTGCTGCCGGGCCCGGAGGCGCAGCAACTTGCGATCTACCTTGGATGGTTGTTGCACAGGACCCGAGGCGGCCTCGTCGCCGGAACGCTGTTCGTGCTGCCGGGCTTCATCGCGATCATGGCGCTGTCATGGCTTTATGCGTTGTACGGTCGCGTCGGTATCGTGGCCGCGCTGTTCTTCGGACTGAAGGCCGCGGTGCTTGCGATCGTCGTGCAGGCGATCGTGCGCGTGGGCCAGCGCGCGCTGAAGACATGGCCGATGCGAGCGCTGGCAGTCGCGACGTTCCTGGCGATCTTCCTGTTCGGAGTGCCATTCCCGCTGCTCGTGCTGGCGGCGGCGGCAATCGGCTACGCGGGTCATCGGGCGGGATCGAAAGCATTCGCGACCGCGGGCCACGGCGCGGCGAAGGGCAACGCACTCGCCGACGAGGACTCGGTGCTCGGCGCGGAAATTCCCGCGCACGCGCGGCCCAACCTCGGCTGGGCGCTGCGCACCGGTGCCACCCTGTTGCTCGCGTGGCTCGTTCCGGTGGCGCTGCTGCTCGCTTTTGCCGGACCCGACAGCACGTTTCGCGACATCGCCGTGTTCTTCTCGAAAATGGCGGTGGTGACCTTCGGCGGCGCGTATGCGGTGCTCGCCTATGTCGCCCAGCAGGGCGTTCAGCACTATCACTGGTTGACGCCGGGCGAGATGCTCGACGGACTGGGCATGGCCGAAACCACGCCCGGTCCGCTGATCATGGTCACCCAGTTCGTTGGTTTCATGGGCGCCTTCCGGAATCCCTCCGGCATGTCGCCGCTGCTCGCCGGGACCCTGGGTGGCATGCTCACGACATGGGTGACTTTCGTGCCGTGTTTCCTGTGGATCTTCATCGGTGCGCCCTTCATCGAGCGCCTGCGCGGCAACGCGGCATTGGCAGCGTCGCTGGCGGCGATCACTGCTGCGATCGTCGGCGTGATCTCCAGCCTCGCGCTGTGGTTCGCGGTGCATTTCCTGTTCGCCGACATGCATCCGCACGCGTTGTTCGGGGCGACGATCGACCTGCCGGTACCCGCGTCGATCCGTTGGCCCGCGCTCGCGCTCACGGCCTGTTCGCTGCTCGCGACCTTCGCGATGAAGCTGTCGACGATGGCGGTGCTGCTGGCGTCGAGCCTGCTCGGCATCGCGGCCTATATCTTGCTTCTGGCGCTGTAGCGCGGCGCTTTCGCACGGCCCGCGCTTGCGGCACCATGCCTGCAGGCCCGGATGGCGAAACTGGTAGACGCAAGGGACTTAAAATCCCTCGACCGCGAGGTCATGTCGGTTCGATTCCGACTCCGGGCACGAGAGCCTCACAGGGGGGAACACGATGCGCTATTTCCTGACGTCGCGGTTGATGGGACTCGCCGCCTGCATCGCGATGTTCGTGATTTCATGCGTGGGCCTCTGGTGGGACACGGCTTGGGCCTGGGGCGTGCTCGGCTTCGGTGCGCTGGTCGTGGTCGGCATCCACGATATCGTGCAGCGCCAGCGCGCGGTCAGCCACAACTACCCGGTACTCGCGCATTTCCGCTATTTCCTCGAATCGATCGGGCCGGAGATCCGCCAGTACTTCATCGAGCGCGATACCGAGGAGAACCCGTTTTCGCGCCTGCAGCGCGCGCTCGTGTACCAGCGCGCCAAGGGCGTGCGCGACACGCGGCCGTTCGGTACCCAGATCGACGTGTACGCCAACGACCACGAATGGATGAACCATTCGGTGTGCCCAACCCACATCGAGTCGCACGATTTCCGCATAACCATCGGCGAAGGCCGCGCGCAGCCGTATTCGGCCAGCGTGTTCAACATTTCGGCGATGAGCTTCGGCTCGCTGTCCGGCAATGCGATCCGGGCGCTCAATGCGGGCGCGAAGATGGGCGGCTTCTACCACGACACCGGCGAAGGCTCGATCTCGGTGCACCACCGTGCGAACGGCGGCGACCTCGTGTGGGAAGTCGCGTCGGGCTACTTCGGATGCCGCAACCCGGACGGCAGCTTCAGCGCCGAGAAATTCGCCGAGCACGCGCGCGATCCGCAGGTGAAGATGATCGAGGTCAAGCTCTCGCAGGGCGCGAAGCCGGGGCACGGCGGCGTGCTGCCGGCGGCGAAGGTCTCGAAGGAAATCGCCGAGGCGCGCGGCGTGCCGCAGGGCGTGGACTGCGTCTCGCCATCGAGCCACAGTGCGTTCTCCACGCCGGTCGGGCTGCTTCGATTCGTCGACCAGTTGCGCACGCTCTCGGGCGGCAAGCCCACGGGCTTCAAGCTGGCGATCGGCCATCCATGGGAATGGTTCGGGATCGCCAAGGCGATGCAACAGACCGGCATCCTGCCGGATTTCATCGTCGTCGATGGCGGCGAGGGCGGTACCGGCGCGGCGCCAGCGGAATTCATCGACCACGTCGGCGTGCCGCTGCGCGAGGCACTGCTGCTGGTCCACAACACCCTGGTCGGCCTGAACCTGCGCGGCAATATCCGCATCGGCGCAGCCGGCAAGATCACCAGTGCCTACGAACTGACGCGGATCATCGCCCTGGGCGCCGACTGGTGCAATGCGGCGCGCGGTTTCATGTTCGCGGTCGGCTGCATCCAGTCGCAGAGCTGCCATACCGATCGCTGCCCGACTGGCGTGGCCACCCAGGATGCATTGCGGCAGCGGGCGCTGGAT
This sequence comes from Lysobacteraceae bacterium, assembly GCA_035484515.1. GTDB lineage: Bacteria > Pseudomonadota > Gammaproteobacteria > Xanthomonadales > Xanthomonadaceae > SZAS-103. The sequence goes on along the minus strand of DATHOV010000392.1, from coordinate 78 downwards.
GTTGATACCAAAGCCATGCGCGTGTTCCGTTTCCACGAGAACACCCTGCGCGCGCTGAAGGAGCTCCTCGAAGCCGCC